>JACQUC010000010.1 GCA_016210495.1 Chloroflexota bacterium | reverse complement strand
TAGGGGCAACCCTGCGTGGTTGCCCCGTCTTCGCCTCTCCGACCATGCCAGAATCGTCCGAAAGCCCCGCCGACGTTATGAGGATGATACCGTGGAAATGGTTCGGCATCACGACGTATTCGTCCAGTTGGATTTGTCGATATTTGCTGGCCAATTCCTGCCACCATTTGACGACCATACGCCCTGCGTCGTTCACTCGCATTTCTGCAGAAGCAGTTGGCTCGGGCAGGGCGCGAGGGCAACCACGCAGGGTTGCCCCTACAGCAGGATCGACGATTTCTCCGAATAGGCAACATCGGTTCTGCGTGCAGATGGTGACGAAGTACGCACCGGGCTGGCCGTAGTCATATTCTTTCAGGCGAATTGAACGGCGGTGGTGAACGTCAGGATCGAAGATCACTGTCTTTTGCTGGGGGTCGTTGGTCTACCCCAAATCTCCGGAATATGTGGCATTTGTCGTAATCGCCTTGAGCCAGTCGACGGTATGCCCGAGAGTGATCGCCTGGAGGGCGTGGGGCGCGTCACCCTGTAGGGGCAACCCTGCGTGGTTGCCCCCGGAACCTTCGCCTTACCGACGCCCCCGCCATTTCGCACCAAAACCCCCTACGCCTGCCTTGACAATAACCCGCCCGTAGACGTCCCCTCCTCGGGCAGCGCCTTCTTCAGCGCCTCGATCTCCTTTTGAACCTGTTGCTGCCGTTGGCCGATGGTGAACAGGTAGCCGAAGGCGATCAGCCAGATCACTGTGTATGCCGCAAGTACGTAAACTAGATTATCCACCTCTTTCTCCTCTATCCTCTCCGTGTCTCTGTGTCTCCGTGGTGTCGTCAACTCCGTGGTTTCGTTTCCCCTATGCCTCTGCCCCTACCCGCTGCTTCAGTTGCTCCAGGTCGATGCGCGCCTGTTCGAGGGCGACCCGCTGGCTAAGGACGTGCGCGTAGAACAGGGTGAACGCCACCACCGCGATGATCAGAGCGTAGAGCATAATCGGTGGCATCCTGACCTCCTCGCCGGTGAAAACCAGCGGGTGCATCGTGCGCCACCACAGAATCGAGACGAAGACGATGGGCACGTCCACAAAGCCCGCGATGCCGAAAACGGCCGCTATCCTGGCCCGCTGCGACTCCTCTTCGATGAGCTTCCGCAGCATCAGATACGACACGTAGATGAGCCAGAGGATCAGCGTCGTGGTCAGGCGTGGCTCCCAGGTCCACCAGGTTCCCCACGTCGGCCTGGCAAAGATCGAGCCGCTGATCAGCGCCATCGTGGTGAACATCACGCCGATCTCGGCCGAGCTCAACGCTATCGTGTCCCAATGGCGCTGCCGCGTGCGAAGGTACATGATGCCCGCCAGGAAGACCACGAAGAAAGACAGGAAAGCGACCCAGGCCGAGGGCACGTGGAAGTAGAAGATTCGCTGCACGAAGCCCAGCCCTTTGTCGGTGGGCACCATGATAAAAGCCGCGTACAGAGCCACCACGATCATGATCACGCCCAGCCAGTAGATCGCCCGCTGGGCAGGGCTGCCAGCTCTCAACATACCCTATTCCTCCAAAATAAACTCGAAGCTCAAGTACGAGAGCACCAGAAATATGGCGTCAAACACCACCATCAAATTGAGCCAACCCGCGATCTGGGTTAGCGGGTTGCCGTCAAAGACCAGGACCGTCGACTTCACCGCCGCGATGACCACCGGCACCACGATCGGGAAGAAAAGGATCGGCAGCATCACCTCTCTGGCCTTGGTGTTGACGGAGATGGCCGAGAAAAGGGTGCCCACGACCGCGAAGCCCACCGTGCCCAGCAGGATCACGAGCAGCAGCGAGGGGACGAGCACGGGCAGGTTAAAGAACACCACGAACAACGGCAGGGCGATGGCCTCCATAATGAGCATAAACACCAGGTTTCCGAGCGCCTTGCCCACGTAGATGGCGCTGCGGTCCACCGGGCAGAGCATCAGCCCCTCCAGGCAGCCCCGGTCTTTCTCGCGAATGAAGGAGCGCGTCAGGCCCAGCACGCCGGCAAAGGTGAAGCTGACCCACAGCACGCCCGGCGCCAGCAGCCCCGTGTTTTCCGCCCTCAGCTCGAAGGCGAAGTTGAAGATGACGATGGTGAGCAGGGCGAAGACGAACATCGAGGTCAACGATTCCTTCGTCCGCAGCTCGACGACTACGTCCTTCCAAACGATGGCCAGCGCCTTGTTCACGAAGTCCATCAGAGCTGCGCCCCCGTGTACTCGTAGTAGAGGCGGCGAAAGCTATCCACGTCCAGCGAGCCGCGCGGCTCGGTATGGACGATCCTGCCCTGGGCCAGGATGGCCACTCGGTCGCACATCTGGAGGCCGAGCTCGAGGTTGTGGGTGGTCAGGATGACCGTCCTTCCCTCGGCCCCCACTCCTTGCAGAATTGCCCTGAGCATGCCTGCCGCGTGCTGGTCCAGCCCTGTGTCCGGTTCGTCGAGCAGCATAATCGGCGGATCGTGAATGGCAGCCCGCGCAATGGAGACGCGCTGCTGCATACCCCGCGATAGCGTGCCGACGGGGTCGTGCAGGCGATGCGCGAGGCCTACCTGCGCCACGATGTCTTCGACGCGCTTCCGAACGTCGGGCACGTCGTACATCCTGCCGTAGAACACGAGGTTCTCGGCCACCGTCAGGTCGTGGTACAGGTAAGTCTGGTGGGATATGACGCCGATGCGGCGGCGCACCTCCGCTCCATCCTGGGCTATGTCGAAACCCGCGATGCTAACGTGGCCCGCGGTGGGCCTGCTCACGGTGGAAAGGATTCTTAGGAGCGTCGTCTTGCCGGCGCCGTTGGGGCCGGCGACGGTGAGCTTCTCGCCCTGGGCCACCTGAAGGTCGAGGCCCCGGAGCACCTTCGTGCTGCCAAACTGCTTGGTAAGCTTCTCGATAGAGATCGCCCACTCCGCCGACTCCGGCATCGCGGCCGCGAGCGCGGCCATCCCTTTTTGCATTAACGCTAGGCCTTAGCTAGTCTGTGTCCGCAGTTGGCACAGAAGGCATCGTCGGGATCGTGCTCGGCGCCGCACTTGGGACAGGCCGACGCACGCTCGAGAGAGCTGCCACAACCTGAGCAGAACCTGTCGCCAAGCGAGAACCTGGCGCCACA
Organism: Chloroflexota bacterium; assembly: GCA_016210495.1. The sequence continues at coordinate 10,260 of JACQUC010000010.1, read as the reverse complement.
GTTGGGGCAGTATCGTTTGCCCCTTCCCTGCCGCTCCTCGGCCGCTTTCTCGGCAGGAACTCTTCGCGGTGTGGAGGCTGCCTTGCCCCCATGGTTGGCGGCTTGCGCCCGCGTTTCGTCTGTCGCGCGCGGTTGCTCGGCGGCCTCTGGCACCGGAGCCTCCTCGCTCTGCCCCAGTTCGTCCGCTTCTTTGATGAGCGTCAATGCCTTGAGCTTCAGCCTGTCCCGCACCTCCTGGTAGTCCTTGTCGGACAGGTTGCCCATGGCGTGGTCGAAATCAAGCTCGGCAATGGCCGAATAGGTCGCCTCTTTCTGGGAGAGCACCTCATCCAGCCGGGTCTCCTCCTGCGCCGGCTCCACCTCATCCAGCTTCGGTCTAAAGAGGGGATAGCCGACGAAGGCAATGACTATGCCGGCCATCGCTATCGCCAAGACAGTTTCCATCTATTCAGTCCCTTCCTTCATACCGTTCTAGCTCGTGCCTGAACCGCTCCTCGTACTCGTCCATAGCTTCCGCGGGCACGGGGGCGAGGCTCGTTTCCTCCAGCGGCTTTGGCTTCATGACCCATCGAGAAAGCACGACGTACACGACGCCGGCACCGGCGATAAGGGCGACGAAGGGAAAGATCCACGCCGTTAGATTGAATCCTTCCTTGGTGGGCGCCGAAAGCACGGTCTCCCCGTACTGGCTCACGAAGTACGCGAGTATTTGTTCTTTCGTTTGGCCCTCGTCCAGCTTCTGCTTCACCACATCGGTCATCTGCGCGGCGGTGCCGCAATCGCAGGAAGCGACGATCATCGTGCAGCCGCACTGGCACATCAGCTCGCTGGTTATGTCCTGCGGCGAAATGGCAGCAGCCACGGGAGCAAACAACGTTGATAACAGAAGGCTCAGAAAAAGCGCGCGGGTGGCGAGGTTCATTTTAAGCCTCCCCTCTGCCATACCTGGCATCAAGTCTGCGTCTTTCCCTCTCATCCGGCCAGAAGGCGATGAGCGTGCCCAGGAGCATCACACCGCCGCCGATCCAGATCCATACCACCAGCGGGTTGACCAGGACCTTGAAGCTGGCCGACCCGTCCTTATCCCAGCCGTTTAGAATAACGTAGAGGTCTTCCACCAGCGTCGTGCGTATTGCCACCTCGGTGCTTGGCTGATCCTGCCCCTTGTGGAACTGCTTGGCCGGCGAAATGGAGTCCACCTTCTTCCCGCTGTTGTAGACGTCCATTTCCGCAACCACGACGTCGTGGGTTCGCTTCGGTAGCTCGTAGAGCCTGTTGTATTTCAGCGAGAACTTGCCGATGTTGATCATCTCGCCCGGCATTACCGTGGTCTCGATCTCCGATTTGAGACCCAAACCGCCGATGATGCCAAGAGCGATCATCACCACGCTGAGGTGGACGATGTAGCCGCCATAGCGTGGCTTGTTGTGCCACACCAGGTTGCCCAGAGCCCTAGGGTAGTTCTCGCCGCTGATACGGTGGCGGGCTCTCGTGCCGCGCAGCACCTCCAGCAGGATCGTGGCGACGACGAACGCGCACAGCCCGAAGGCGAGCAAGGCGTAGGTATCCCGCAGGCCGAGCGCATAGGCCCCGACCGAGAACGCGATGGTTCCAACCAATGGATACAGGAAGTTCCTGATGAGGTTCTCTGTGGACGCCCTGCGCCAGCCGATAAGCGGACAGACGGCCATGATCAGCATCAGCACCAGGAAGATGGGGCCGTTGACCTGATTGAAGAACGGCACGCTGACGGTGATCTTCACGCCGCGCACCGCTTCCGAGATCAGCGGGAAGATCGTTCCCCAAAAAGTGGCGAAGGCCGCGCCGACGAGAATCAGATTGTTCAGCAGGAAGGTGCTTTCCCGTGAGACGAACGAGTCCAGCTCGTTTTCCGCCCGCAGGTAGGGCAGACGATCGAGCAGTAACCCGATGCTCAAGATGAGCGCTATGCCGATAAAGGCCAGGAAGAACGGGCCAAGGTTGGACTGGCCGAAAGAGTGCACCGAGGAGAGAATGCCGCTGCGTGTCAGGAACGTGCCGAAGATGGTCAGCGCGAAGGTCAAGATGATCAGCACCATGTTCCACACTTTGAGCATGCCGCGCCGCTCCTGGATCATCACCGAGTGCAGATAGGCCGTGCCCGTCAGCCAAGGCATAAACGACGAGTTTTCCACCGGGTCCCACGCCCAGAAGCCGCCCCAGCCCAGCTCGACATAAGCCCACTGGGCGCCAAAGAAGTTGCCCATGCTCAAGAAGAACCAGGCGAAGAGCGTCCATCGCCGCGTGCTTCTGATCCACGCGTCACCCAGCCTGCCGGTAATGAGCGCCGCCATCGCGAAGGCGAAAGGAATGGCGAAGCCGACGTAGCCGAGGTACGTGGTCGGCGGATGGAAAAACATCCCTGGGTTCTGGAGCAGCGGATTCAGTCCCTGGCCGTCCGCGGGAACGACAGGTAGCCGGAAGAACGGGTTGGTGACGACCGTCAGGAGCATAAGGAAGAAGGTGCAGGTGATCATCAGAATGCCCAGCACCCACGGCATGAGCTCGCGGTGGGCGTCGCGATTCTGGACCGCCACGATCACAGTGAACGCCGTCAGTAGCCAGGCCCAGAACAGCAGCGAGCCCTCCTGGCCGGCCCAGAAAGCGGAGATGACGAAAAAGAGATCGAGGTCCCTGCTCGTGTACTGCGCGATATACTGGACCTGGAAATCGTGGGTAAGAAGCGCGTAGAGCATGATCGCCGAGGCGACGGTGAGCAGCCCGCAGACCGCGTACACGCCGTTGCGCGCGCTGTCCAGTAGCTCGCCGTACCCTTTGATCTTTCCCCAGATGAAGGAGATCGAGGAGAAGCCGGCCACGATGAAGGCGATCAGTAGGGCCGCGTAGCCGAGATCAGTCAAAACCATAAAGCTAGACCTCCGGGACGTACTTTGAAGGACACTTGGCTAGAAGCGTCGTGGCCTCAAAAACGCCCTGAGATGTCAGCTTGCCTTCCACGACCACCTCAACCCCTTGCTTGAATGCGTCGGGCACCACACCTTTGTAGGCCACGGGTATGGTCGTCTTCTCGTCGCTTATGTCAAAATTCAAGACCATACTCTTGGGATCGTACTTAATGGTGCTGTCCACCACGTTGCCGCCGAGCCGCACGTTCTGACCGCTTACAGTGGTGACCTGGCCCTTGAGCTCCGTGGGAGTCAGGTAGTACACGGTAGAGCCGATCAAGCTCGAGTACATCAGATAGCCTATGGCCAGCAATACGATAGCTCCGCCAATGAAGAACTTCCTTTGTTGCCAGGTCGACTTGCTGCGCTGCTGGGGCACGCCAACAGTTTTGCCAGTAGCCGAGCTACTCAGCATTTTCGTACCTCCTACTTAGTTTGTGGTGCAGAATCGCAGTCCGTAGGGGTCCGCCTCAGGCGGACGTGGTTGCCCCGGGGCAGGGCGGGGCATTACCGCCATTTCGCACCGAAAACTACTTAAACGTGGCTATTGCGTCCGTTAGCAATTGCGCCGGACTGGGACCTTCGACACCCAGCCAGACGATCTTGCTGCCCATCTGATAGTAGTAGTGTGGCTCACTGCCACTCACGACGGTGTACACCGCGAGGCCGTTCACGTCTTGCCTTTTCAGATCGGTGAACATCTTGTTCTGGCCCTTTTCGATCTGAGCGGTCATCTGATCCACCAGCGCCTTGGCCTCGCCCGGGTTCTCCGCGTCCGCGACCCAGGCCGTGAGCACCGTGCTGCCGTCACGGTAATGTGATACGTAGGCGCTTTTCATCGCTATGTCTTTGGCGTGCAGTTGCCGAATCTGGACCATGGCCTCTTTGCCGGTCTCGTACTGATAACGCACGAGGTTGCCGACCTGCATGGGCACGGCCGTGCCGGTCGAGAGGACATTCCCGGAAAAGCTAGCGTACAACACCGCCAGAAAGCCCAGGACGATGGCCAACTGAACATAGGGCATATACCCCTTCTTCTTTGCCCGCCTCGCCGTCGAGGCCGGTGTCGCTGTATCATGTACCATAAAGTGCTCCTTTGCAGCAAATGCCGTAGGGGTGCCCTCGGCGGACAGAAGTGCTCGCGTCAAGCCTTTTTTCTGGCGTCATTGCTGCTAAGCGGCTTGACGGCGTCCCCGATGCATCGGGGCGCCGAAGGACTCCCAAGCGGGCTAACGTCGTCGCCAGGACAGACGCAGATACTGCCATCTGGCGCGTGGAGCAGCCTGATACCCAAACAATTACGCATCGACGAGTCCGCCGCAGGACGCTGGCGCTTATCACTATCCCCTCGCCCTCACCTTCTGCCCGCACTCGGAACAGAACCTGTCTCCCGCGGTCAACTCGGCCCCGCAGGAGGTACAGAAAACACGGCCGGCTGGGGCTCTTGACGCAGGCGCCTGGGTCTTCTGCGCTGTAGTCGGGCGCGAGCTGGCGGATTGCGGTCTGTACACGCCGGGTTGCTTCCTGGCACCCGTCTGGATGGCGGGTCGCGTTCTACTCGACGCCGGCTGGGCGACCAGGCGCGAGCGCCGGCTCAGCCCGAAGTAAGCGACCACGCCGACGATGGCCGCCCCGGCGACCAGGAGCCAGACATTGAGGTTGGTCGAGCCGCCTAGTCCCGTACCGCCACCCTGCTTTTGCTTGGGCACCGAAGGGTTCCCGTCGGTTTTGCTGTAGCCTATCTTCAAATCCAGCTTCTGGTCGGCATTGACCTTGTCGTAGGTGTACTGGGCATATTTGAATCCCTGGTTGTCCGAGGCCGTCGTCAGCGGGGTGGGTGATACGGTGAAGTCAATCGACCGCAAAGGCTGCTGTACCTCGACCTCGAGCTTGTCCATGGGGCTGACTGTCGAGAAGGCATAGCTGATGTCGCGCTGTCCTTCGCCACGGATCGGATACCAGTAGTACTCGAGGAAGAAGTGCGGCACGGGCACGTTGTAAGTAATGAGCTTGAAGTCGCCGTCCTCCTTCGTTTCGTAAAGCTGGCAGAGGTGCTCGTTCTTGTCGCTGATGCCGCACACCTGGTTCATCTCCGCGTCCTTCGGGACGCGGAAGGCGATCTGCTTGGGGTAGCCGGAGGTCTCGGCCATCTGGCCGTCGTAGATGACGAGGACGCGCGGCTCGTCGTACTCGGGCCAGACGGATAACTTCATCGTCTTGAAGCGAGCGGGCTCGTCTGCTGCCAGAGCCGGCCTCCAAAACCCGGTGGACAGGGCTGCTGCGAAGGTGGCCACGGCCAGCACCAAATGGAGCGGCGCAATCGCCGCTGCACGGTGTCCTGGTAGGGACGTTGCATGCAACGTCCTTACTAGGCGGGCCAGATTCTGCGCCAGCGTCGATACGCTGCCTGACATTTTGTCCATACGCTTCCTTCCTAGAGAGAGTGGCGGGTTAACTACTATGGGCGATAGTAGAACAGCCGCAAAAAAATTTTCGGGAATATCGAATGCGCTTAGTCCTCGGTTTTCCTCCGCTCGACGATCTCGTTGAGCATCTCGGCCAGCTTTTCCTTCTGATTGGGGTCCGCCAGATCGGAGAAGTGGGAAATGGCGGCTCCCGAGAAATTGACCAGGAGTTGGTCGAGAATGCGCCCCACGAAGCGAGATGTATACTCTGTCTCGCTTAGGGTGGGATAGTACACGTAGTAGTTGTCGACCTTCCGGGTACGAAGGAGATTCTTTTTGGCCAGGCGTGCCATCGTGGTCATGACGGTCGTGTAGGCGATGGTACGCCGCTCCTGCAGCTCCTCGTAAATCTCCCGAACGCTGACCCCCGGGGGCCGCTGCCAGATCAGCTTCATGATCTCGGCTTCCAGGTCACCCAGCACAGAGAGGATACCCGAGCGGTCGGGACGAAAGACGGCAGGTTCGATCTCGTCGTTCAAGGACTACTCCAACGAATCAATCAGGCCTGTTTCCAGCCTGCGTCATCTTAGCACATGCATCTACTATTGTCAATAGTAGTTTTCTGAGATCCGTGCATAATGGCAACCGATCAATCGAGTACATCTCCGCGTTGGCCTATCCGCAATTTGACACGCGCTATTGCTGAGAACTTGACCTTCGGATTGCCAATTCCACGAGCCATCGGTCCCGATGTGGGCCATTCTAAGCAATATTGCTAGCAAAGGCTCTTCATCTCGTTAGGGGTCATACACGGATCTTAGATTAGACCTGAATCCGTGGATTCGTGCTCAAACCTTCACCCAACGGGTGAACCCTCACGAGGGAATCCACGGATTTGGGTTAGAACGCAAGTGTTGACAACCGACCAATAAGGGTCTATACTATCGCATATAACGAGTGTTACATGCGTAAAAGCCTAATGTACGATTGGCTTCTCCTAATCTACACTATACCTGCCGATCCTCCCGGCAGCCGTGCCTACGTCTGGCGCGAGCTGAAGAAGCTCGGCGGAATATACCTGCGCGATGGAGTCTATCTCTTGCCCGATCGAGACGACCTCGCCATTCAGGCCGAAGCTCTCAGCGCCAGGATCGAGGACGTGCGTGGCGAGTCTACCCTGATTAGGGGAGTTCATCTGCCGCCGGAAAAAGAGGTTGCGGCCGTGGCCCGCTTCGGCGAGAACCGCGGGAAGGAGTACGACGAGGTGGCCCGCGAATGCCGCCAGCTTTTGGAACATATCCGACGGGAGGCCCAGCATTACGAGTTCGGGTTTCGGCAGGTCGAGGAAATTCAGGAGGACCTGGCTAAGATCCGATGCTGGCTTCAACAAGTTGAGGTGCGGGATTACTTCGGTGCTCCTCGACAAGACGGCATCGATGCTCTCTTGAAAGACTGCGAAAACGCTCTCGGTCAGTTTGTTCAGGAAGGCGCCTGGCAAGATCAGACAACGGACGGAACTATTTAGGGAGGTGATCGCCGATGAAGTGGGTGACGCGCCGAAACGCCCACGTGGACCGCACCGCCTGCCCCTGGCTAATCCGGAAGTTCATCGATCCCGTAGCGGAATTCATCTTCGTCTCCTCTCTCGAAGATGCAAGTGCTACAGGCGCTATCCCCTTCGACATGCGCGGCGTCGAGTTGAGCCATCGGGACGGTAGGTGTACCTTTGAGGTGATTGTGGAGAAGTATTCCTTGCGCGGCGATTCCGCCTTGGTGGAGATGGGGCGTGTTCTTCGCGATTCCGACGTGCCACCCAGTCGTACACGGCGCCAGGAGGCGGCCGGTGTGGATGCCCTTATTCGCGGGTTTCAGCTTGCCGTGCCCGACGATCAGGAGAAACTGAGGCTGACGGCCCCGCTCTACGATGCCCTCTACTCCTACTGTCGGGCCAAGGCTGCCACCACACCAGCGAATCAGGGAGCGCCAAAACCCCGGCTACGGTACAGGCGACGGATGCAGGCACATCTCGAGGAAGACGTATGAGGCTTTCAAGCTTCTCTTTGCTGCAGCAGGCTAGACCCGGTGATCTTTCCCCGGATGGCTGGCTGCTCTTCGCCACGTATGGTGTTCGCAGTTTCGCATATGGTTTCCTATCGGTCGTACTTGGCCTCTACCTTGCCGCCCGGGGGCTGGAAGCGGGAGCCATCGGCGTCATCTTCACTGCCGCCCTGGCTGGCGGAGCGGTTATGACCGTGGTCCTCACTTCGGTAGCAGACCGCGTCGGCCGGCGGCGAGTGCTGCTTGCAGGGACCGTCTTGATGGCCCTGTCCGGAGCGGTGTTCGCCTTAACCGATAACGTGGCTTTCCTCGTGCTCGCGGCTATCCTCGGCACCATCAGCCCCTCGGGCAAGGAGGTTGGGCCATTCCTCTCGATCGAACAGGCCATCCTGCCGCAGATGACCGGCGACGAGCATCGCACCGCCGTCTTCGCCGCCTACAACATCGTCGGCTATATGGCTGGAGCACTGGGCGCTCTCGCCGTTGGGCTACCCGCCATCTCTGGCGTGGAGCCACTGCCCGGCTATAGCGCTCTGGTGTGGGCCTACGCGGCTTCCGCCCTCGTCCTGTTTGTCCTTTTTGCCCGTTTATCGCCACGAGTCGAGGTGCCGGCAACCGTATCCCCTAGGCCCGGCCCTCGGCCCAGGCTGGGCCTGCATCGCTCTCGGGGGATCGTTGTGAGGCTCGCCGCCCTCTTCGCCATCGATTCCTTCGCCGGTGGCTTCATCGTGCAAAGCCTGATAGCCTACTGGTTCTACCTGCGCTACGGTGCCGATGCCGCCACCTTGGGCGCCATTTTCTTCGGCACCAACATACTCTCCGCGGTCTCGTTCCTGGCCGCGGTCCCGGTGGCGAGGCGTATCGGGCTGCTCAACACTATGGTCTTCACCCACTTGCCGTCCAACGTCCTCGTGCTGCTGGTGCCTCTTATGCCTAACCTGGAGTTGGCGGTGGCAATGATCCTGGCGCGCCACCTCCTCTCTCAACTCGACGTGCCTACCCGTCAATCGTACACGATGGCCATAGTCAGCCCGGACGAGCGCTCGGCGGCTGCCGGGGTCACCTCGGTGGCGCGCACCGCTGCCGCCGCGGTCGCGCCCGCCTTCTCCGGAGCAACTCTAGCGATGCCAGCGCTCGGCCTGCCATTTCTCGTGGCTGGCGGCCTCAAGATCCTCTACGACATAGCTATCTTGATGGCCTTTCGCAAGGTGCGACCTCCTGAAGAGGTCTTTAGAAGGGCCGCTGGCGTCTTACAAAACAAGAACTAGAGCAAGGAGGCGTTTATGAAGTGGGTAACTCGCGCCCGTCCGAAAGTGGACCGTGTGGCCTGCCCGTGGCTGATCAAGCGGTTCGTCGATCCGGATGCCCAGTTCCTGTACGTTCCGGACGATCAGGTGCTGGCCATCGCCGAGCGTGAAGCGGCGATTCCGTTCGACGTATCGGGTGTCGAGCTGGGCCACCACGGACCAGAGTGCAGCTTTGACGCGATCGTGAGGAAGTATGGCGTAACCGATCCGGCGCTCCAAAGACTGGCGGTCATCGTTCGGGGAGCCGATACCGAGGCCAAGGGACTCGCGCCAGAGTCGTCGGGCCTAGAAGCGATCGCCGAGGGCTTTCGGCTAATCTACCAGGACGACCACGAGCAATTGGAGCGAGAGCTTCCGGTCTACGATGCGCTCTATGCCTACTGCCAGCAACAAGCCTGAGCCAGGGAGGTCAACGTGGCACTAAGAAAAGTGGGCTTCATCCCCATTCCGCCGGGCAAGCAGACCGGCTTCGATCACGCCGATGTGTGCCGTGGGCAAACGCCGGCTGCGTCGCGCCTCTACGTGGCGCACACCGGCGCGGATCGTATCGAGGTCATCGATTGCCTCACTAATACCTACCTGCACTCTCTGTCTGACCTGCCCGGCGTGGCCGGCGTTTTGATTGATAGCGAGCAACATCTCCTCTTCTCGTCGGATCGCGGCTGCGCCCGGGTGAGCATTTACCGCTGCTCCGACGGGGCCCTTCTCGCGCGGGTCGGCGTTGGCCAGCGCCCTAACGGGCTAGCGTATGACCCAGCACGGCGTCGCTTATTCGTATTCAACATAGGCGACGCGCCGGGCGAGAACTGCACGGTATCCGTGGTAGCCATCGACAAGATGCGGCTGATCTCCACGATCCCCCTCCCTGGCCGCCCGCGCTGGGCTGTCTACGACTCCGTCACCGAGCAGGTCTACGCCAACGTGCGTGAGCCGGCTCAAATCGTCGTGCTGAACGCTGATAATCTGCAGATCGTACGGGCCTTCGACGTCCCAGCCGCCGGACCCCACGGCCTGACGATTGCCGGCGAGCGTCTGTTATGTGCTGCCGACGCAGGGGCACTGCTTGCCCTACATCGCGATACCGGACAGGTGCTTGGAAGCGTCTCGCTTCCCGGAGAGCCGGACGTAATCATGCACGATCCAATGCTGGCTCGCTTGTATGTCGCCATCGGATCACCTGGCATCGTCGCCGTGGTCGATGAGAAGCGTATGGAGATGCTGGAAACCATTTCGACTGAACCAGGGGCCCATACCATCGGCTGGAACCCGGACGAAAGCACACTTTACGCGTTTCTTCCGGCCAGCGAGGGTGCCGCCGTTTTCCAAGATCAGTAGAGCCTCGCCGCAATCTGAGAATACGAATAGGAGGAAGACATGCCATCAGTGGAAGCACACGCAACGGAAAGTCTCGAAAGGACCGGCCAAACCTACCTGGAGGTTCACGAGTGGGTCGACAACGATGAGGAAACTAAGGCCGCGCGGCACGACATTACCCGGCTGGTAGAGCACTCAGAGCATGTTCGAGGCATCTGGGGCGAAGAGGCG
>JACQUC010000009.1 GCA_016210495.1 Chloroflexota bacterium | reverse complement strand
TCCTTCAGCTTTTGTGATACCTTGGTAGGTATAACCCTGGTCTCCCAATCCTTCACCGTGCACAGGGGACCATTGCGCGTCCTATCTAGAATCTCTAAGAGGTAGCCTATTGGCATACCCTTCGCCCTCCTCAAACTTGAGTTGTTATTGTCTGACGATGATGGGCTGGGGTAGTGGAGGGGGCACGCCTTCAGATACAAGTCTCTTGCAACACTGCACTCCATCGATAGCGGTCTGCCCATACCCGTCCGCGCCTATCTGGGTGGCCCACTGAGGCGTAATCGGTGCGCCTCCTACCACCACATAGTATTTTCCCCTCAGCCCAATTTCTTTCAGGTTTTGTATAAGCTCTCTCTGGTAGAAAGCCGTCGTAGTCAGTAGAGCAGATATCGCTATTACGTTTGCTCCAATCTCCTCGGCCTTGTGTATGAACTGGTTAACCGGAACATTAACACCCAGATCGAGAACATCAAACCTATTCACCGAAAGCGTGGTAGCCACCAGGTTTTTACCTATGTCGTGGACGTCTCCGAATATGCTCCCAATCACTACCTTGCCGAGCGAGAGCTTATCCATCCCCTCCTGTTCAATATGCGACTTCAAAATCGCAGTACATGCTTTCATTGCCTCGCCCCCCCAATAAAGCTCAGGGAGGAAGGCCTCGAGCCGCTGGTATCTCTCCCCCAGTAGGTCTAGGCCTTTCATCGCGCCCTGCTCAATTGCCTCAAGGGGGTCAATGCCACTGGCTAGGACATCCTCAGCAGCCGCCCTAGCCGCTTCTGCGTCGCCGTCAAGTATTGCTTTCTCTAACGCGGCAAACAACTCCTCTTTGCTCATACCAAAAATCCTTACACCTCCAATAATGATTTACTTGCGGCAGCTTAGTTTTTCCCAAAATGTGGGGCACCCATCTGCAACCGAATCACACGACGGCTACCAGGCAAGGTATTGACACGAGCCACGCTACTCATTAGAATAAGAATGGCAAGGGGTGTTGTGAACGTCCTTCTGCTTCAGGCCCCGGCGGTGCCAGCCGCTTTGGGGCCATGTTACTTCTTTGTCTGCTATTGCGAAGGGCGAGTCATAGCCTGATTGGCAGTGTTTCCTCCTGCTTCAGCAGTCGTAGCATGAGACGAGCCTGTGTTCTTTCCACCTGTGAATCACACAACCTTCGATGTCAAACGTACTTCTCCAACTAAAGTGTGCAGTGTTTGCGGCCTCGGATGCCGTGCGCAAGTGCCCTTGGTCCTTCTCTTCGATGGTCTGCAAGCAGCCGCCGTACATGTCGTTCACTCAGCCCATCACCTCCGCAGCTTGGAAGGCTGCGAACTCCCCACGGTTAACCTTGCGTAGAACCACCGCTCGCTTCTGTTCTTTTCTGTTCAAGGTCACGAACACTTAACTTTATGGTGCCATATTCTGGGAGAAGTTAAGTACCAGGTCGCGTTCGGAGCGGCCGATCTCCTCTGGCTCGCAGATTGAACTAATTTCGCTATCGACCCACCGCATCTCCGCTTCGAGCCCGGCGAAGCTGAAGGAGAACAAGCGGAGAATGTGGGAGCGCCTGACGGCGACAAGATCGGGGTTGTTGCGAACGGACTCCTCGTTGATCTTGCGATGCTCGTAGGCGTATTGCACGTGGCCGCGGTAGTGGCGCAGCAACGCGAGCCGTTGCGCCGGGGTGATGTGGCCGAAGTTGGCCAGCTTGATGGCGAAGAGCACGGGGTAATCGCCGGGCAGGCCCGGCTCGAGCATCAGCGCGAGGAACTGCTGGCGACCGCGATCGGTTAGCTGATAGACCTTGCGCGTGCGGCGCTGCTCGCCGGGGGCGGGCGCCATTTCCTCGATGAATCCCTCCTCCACAAGCCGCCTTATCAATGGATAGAGAGTGCCCCAGCTGAGCTGATGGAAAGGCCCGAGGCAGGTGTTGGCGATACGTTGGAAGGCGTAGCCGTGCAAGGGCCGGGCCATGAGCACGCCTAGCACGAAAAGCTCGTAAACTCGGCTGGGCCCGCTAGATTCAGTTCCCGCCTTCGACGTGGGGCCGGAGATAAGGTCCATTGCCACCCCAGTTGCATATCGGATGCACTATCGTCGGATTATAGCATGCATTATATTTATCCGTTATAGTTTTGTCAAGGGGAATTTTCAATTCAATTTTTTCTGCTCAGAATTGCGGGTGGTTCGGTGATTCTGCGCGCAGCGCGGCGTAGCGAAGAGTGTCGGCACACGTCGGCCGAGATCCTTCGTCCGCTTCAGGCGGACTCAGAGTGACAGTCATCGTTCCAGCGGTGACGGACTAGTAGGCATTGGCGACCTCGCGGGTGATGATGGGCATTAGGCGTGGCTTCAGGCGCCGAAGCACAAGTCTTACTTGCGCTAACCGAGACAGCGCTGCCTGTTGCACACAAGCGGGTATGTTGGTAGAATGTGGGCGCTTGAGCTGTCTGGCGTGAGGAAGCGCGGGGCATGACCTGCGTCCCCACCGCGCGCCTCAGGGGCATTGTCTGGGCACTACGCCACCTTCCCAAGACGGACCGAATCAAGTATTTGATTAGGGGCACAGAACCTATGGAGAGGCGGAAGTACGACCTGGTCGTTATCGGCTCTGGGCCGGCAGGGGAAAAAGGGGCGGCGCAAGCGGCATATTTCGGCAAGAAAGTAGCGCTGGTTGAACGTGAGCCGTTTTTGGGGGGCACTGCCTCCAGCAATACCGTCCCCAGCAAAACCTTGCGCGAAACAGCACTGGCCCTTTCGGGCTTCAATTCACGTCGTCTCCACGGAGTTGACCTCTCTCTGCACCGCCAGGCGACCGTACGAGACTTTCTCTACCACGAGGAATCGGTGAAGGAGGCCGAGCGCGCCCGGGTTGCCTACAACTTGGACCGACACAATGTGGATGTTTGTGTAGGCCACGGCTCGTTCGTGGACGGGCGGACCGTGAAGGTCGAGACAAATGGCCAAGTAGCGGCATTATTAGAAGGCGATATTATCCTCATTGCCACAGGTTCCTCTCCCCGACGGCCCGAAGGGTTTCCCGAAGGTCCGTGCACTTACGACTCGGACACGATACCACAACTAAGACGTATACCTCGGAACATAGTCGTCGTAGGGGGTGGAGTCGTCGGCTGCGAGTATGCCTGTACCTTTGCCGCGTTGGGCGTAAGAGTATTCTTCATCCACGGCAGCGACACATTGCTCCCATTCCTGGATAGAGAGATCTCTCTCGCCCTTCGGAAGAGTATGCAGGCGATGGGCATCGAGCTGCTTATGCCATCTAAGGCAGAGCTGCACTCCGATGAGGAATTCGGGGTGGCAATCAAATTAGATTCAGGGCGAATTCTAGAGACTGAGGCATTGCTGCTTGCCACTGGACGAGTAAGCAACACGAGAGAACTGAGTCTCGCATCCGCCGGGATCACAGCCGGCACGCACGGCGTTCTGGCAGTGGACGGGAATTTTCAGGTGGTGCATCCGGAGACCCGAGCACCTGTCCCTCGTATCTATGCCGCTGGCGACGTTATCGGGGCACCTGCTCTCGCGTCGACCGCTATGGAGCAAGCTCGCTTCGCAATGATCAGGGCGTTCGACCTGGAGCCGTACAAGCAGCGGCTGGCGCCTATCTTCCCAATGGCTATATACACGATACCTGAGTGTTCCAAGGCCGGGAAGACCGAGGAAGACTGTAAACGAGAAGGGGTCGATTATGTTGCGGGAAGGGCCTGGTACAGCCAAAATGCTCGTGGGATGATTGTCGGAGGGGAGACAGGTTTTCTAAAACTGTTCTTCGAGATGAACGACGACCTGCTGCAGCCCATGAAACTACTCGGTGTGCACATCATCGGAGAAATGGCTTCGGAATTGGTCCATATCGGGGTTAACGCCCTGATGATGGGTGCAGGAAACGACCTATTCATCGACACCTGTTTCAACTACCCAACATTGGGTGAACTGTACAAGTATGCTACGTATGATGCTATGGGTAACAGAAGAAAGACTCCACGGTGATTTTAGGCGGTTGTGATGTTCTGGCCTGGGTTGATGGGCACGAGGGCGCGGAGACCGCGCCCCTACGGGGAGGGCTTTGCTCGGATCGCCCCCCTGGACATATGATATGTGCGGCAGAGTTAGGTCGAAGGAGTGGTAGATTTGAACGAGATCGAGGGACTGAAGGAACAACTGGTGGCGGCGGTGCGGATGATGGTGGCGGAGGGATTGATCGATTTCAACGGGCATATCAGCGCGCGGGTGCCGGGCACCGATCACGTGCTGATTCACGGGCGGGCGATCAGCCGGCGGGTGGTGTCGGCGGAAAGCTTCACGACGGTAGATTTGGACGGCAACAGGCTGGAGGGGGCGCACGAGCCGCCCAGCGAGACGCCGCTGCACACCTGCACCTACCGTGCCCGACCAGACGTGATGAGCGTGGTGCACCTACACCCGCATTTCAGCACCTTGCTGGGCATCGCGCGGCAGCCGGTGGTGCCGGTGTTCACGCCGGGCGTGATCTTCGGCAACGGGGTGCCGGTGCTGGACGATCCATCTACGGTGACCACGCGCGAGCTGGGTGACGTTGTGGCCGCCAGACTGGGGCAGGGCAGGGCGTTGTTGCTTCGCGGCCACGGCGCGGTGGTGGTGGGCGAGAGCATTCCTAACACCTTCGTGGCATCGGTCTATCTGGAGGAGAACGCGAAGAAGCAGTACCAGGCGGCGCTTTTGGGCGATATTGTGAGCTTCTCGGCCGCGGATATCGAGGGTGTGCTGCCGATAGCGTGGTGCGAGAAGACGGTCAAGAAGGTGTGGACGTATTGCGAGTCGAAGGCGAGGGCGGAGGGGTATTTGTAGGCAGCCGTTCTTGGGCAGAGGTGAGTGCGACGGCGCGGCCACGCCTGAATAGGGATTCGCGACCTAGTTCTGAGTCTGCAGGGGAACCCTCACGCTCGCCCTCTCCCTTTTGCGAAAGGGAGAGGGGAGTTTGGGGCTGGGCGGACAGAGCCGTCCGCCCCCCACGCCCTCCGCCTCCCCGCACCCAGGGCGCGGAGACCGCGCCCCTACGTCATCAGAGCGGCGCGAGCGCGTGGACGGGGGCCGCATCATGATCCCTGCCCCGGGGGCGCGGAGACCGCGCCCCTACTTGGTGGCCTTTTCCCAATAGCTCGAGTCGATGAACTTCTTGGTATCGGGCAGCGGGGGCTCGAGGTTGCCGACCTCGCCCATGATCCGGATGACGTTCTGGATGCCCTCGATGTTGATCTGGGCGCCCCTGGCCACGGCCTGCTCCTTCTCGATGTAGAGCTCGTAGGTAAGCCGGGCCGGTTCATCTTCGGACTTGGTGTAGTCGAGAAGTATCTTGGTGGCTTCGGCCTTGTTCTTGGGATCATACATCCACTGGGTAGCCCTGCTGATTGCGCGCAGGGTACGCACCACGACATCCTCGTTGGCCTTGGCCCAACTGGTCTTGGCCACGAGCAAGGCCCACGGGTACTCCTTCGTCGCCTCGGTGGTCAAGCCCATTAGCTTGTAGCCCTCGGCAATGATCCTGAAGTCCTGCGGCTGATTCAAAACGGCACCCTGGATCGAACCGTTCTTGAGAGCGGCATAGCGGTTGGTAGTGCCACCGACCATCACGATGTCGTAGTCGTTGTCCTTCAGCCCGTGCTGGGCCAACAGCCTCCGGAGCAAGATCGTGCTGGAATCCTTGAGACTCGACACACCCATGATCTTGCCCTTGAGATCGTCATAGGTCTTGATACTGGGCGGTACGATGAAGCTGTAGATGGTACGATTCTGCATCCCGGCAACCATCGCCAGGTCACCACCCTGAAGGACGGCCTGGATAACCATATCGGCGTTGACGTTGATCATGTCGACGGAGCCGCCGATAAGGGCCTTGACCGAATTGGCGGCCATCTCGGTCATCGTGCGGTCGATCGTGATCTTCTGCTCGTCGAAGAACCCTTTCTTCTCGGCCACGTAAAGTGGCCACACGTCGGCGGTCCCGACCAACATCTGCCCATACCGCAGGGTGACGGGCTTCAGAGGGGTTGGCGTGGGCGCGGGGGCTGCCGCCTTAGGGGCGGTGTCGGCCGGCTTGGATGGCGCCGCGGGCGTTGCGGCTGGCACGGCAGGCGGGGTGGCGGTTGCTTTGGCGGCAGCCGTGGGCGTGGGCGCGGGAGCGGCGGGGGCGCAGGCGCTTGCTATCAGGGTCAAGGCAACGATGATGGTGGCGAACGAAGCGAAGTACTTCACGTGATACCTCCACGAGCAGACTCTGTTTGCAGGCAATAGGACGGCCCTCACCTGCCTTGGGCAGGCGCCTCAGGCGCCCTAGCCCTCTCCCAGAGGAGAGGGACTGGATCGTCGGCTCAAGCCACCCATCCTTGTTGTGGGGGCGACGCGCGTTACTCTGGAGAGGGAAACGAGCGGGGGACAAGCCCCCGCACTACGTTGTCTCCCGGTAGGTCCAGTAGGCGCGAGGGCGCGGAGACCGCGCCCCTACTTGGTTGCTTTCTCCCAGTAGCTGAGGTCGACGAACTTCTTGGCGTCGGGCTCGGGAGGCTGCAGGTTGCCGGCCTCAATCATCACTTTGATGGCGTTTTGCAGGCCTTCCATATTTATCTGGGCATTCCTGCCAAGGGCCTGCTCTTTCTCGATGTATAGCTCGTAGGTTTGGCGAGCGGGGCCTTCCTCGGCTTTGGTGTAGTCGGCGAGGATCTTGATGGCTTCGGCCTTGTTCTTCGGATCGTACATCCAAAGGGTGGCTTTGGCAACGGATCTTACCGTGCGCACCACAACGTCCTCGTTGGCCTTGGCCCAACTGGCTTTGACCACGAGGGATGCCCACGGGAACTCCTTGGTGGCCTCGGTGCTCAAACCCATCAGCTTGAAGCCCTCAGCGATAATCCGAAAGTCTGTGGGCTGAATAAGCACAGCGCCCTGGACAGAGCCGTTCTTGAGGGCGGCGTAGCGATTGTTGGTGCCGCCGACCTGCACGAGGTCGTAGTCCCCTTCCTTAAGGCCGTTCTTGGCCAGAAGCCGCTTGAGCAGAAGGGTACTGGAGTCCTTGAGACCGGACACGCCCATGATCTTGCCCTTCAGGTCAGCGTAGGTGTTTATGGAAGGTGGCACGATGAAGCTGTAGATGGTGCGGTTCTGCATGCCGGCGACCATCGTCAAATCAGCCCCCTGCGTAACAGCCGTTACGACGACGTCGGGGTTGGAGTTGATCATGTCGACCGATCCGCCGATGAGGGCCTGAACGGCACGGCTGGCAGTCTCGGTCATCGTCCGCTCGAGGGTGATCTTTTGCTCGTCGAAGAAGCCCTTCTTCTCGGCAACGTAGAGAGGCCACACCTCGGCGGCGATGATTATCTGGCCGAACCGGAGTGTCGCGGGTTTGAGCGCAGCCGCCGCAGGAGTAGGGGTGGCCGCCGGGGGTTTAGGAGCGGTAGCTGCCGGCTTGGGAGCCGCGTCGGCGGGCTTGGCGGCCGCCGGGGGCGTTGGGACCGCCGGGGGTTTGGGCACCGTGGTAGGCGTCGGTGGGGGTGCGGCAGGCGAACACGCACCTGTCGCCAGGGCCAAGACCAAGACAACCGTGAACAACAGGAATGATGACTTCACCTTGAACCTCCTAAAGTTTTTTCTGCCACCTGCGGAATGGCCAGAGAGATGGCCTTGATGAATCAAGGCTCCACGATGAATCAGGGCTCCACGAGCCTCCTCCGCTTATCTGCCTTGGTGAATCAAGGCTCCACGGCCTTAGCCGCTGACGCCACGGACCGGCTTGTTCGTACGGCGCAACTCGTGGGAGTATTTTACTCTACGCACGTGCTTTGTCAAGGATTTCTTGAGCCACTGCGGCTTCATCGCGTGCAGCGCCACGAGGAAATGCTGCCGGGCGAGGACGGGCTGTGCCCCGTCGGCAACAATATCCAGACAGATAAGCTTGGCATGGTCACACAGTTGCTTAAGATCAGCACCCGAGAAGCCTTCGGTCTCCTTGGCCAGGAGGTCCACAACCAGCTCCCGGTCATCGACCCGCCGGATGCTTCGCAAATGGATGTCGAGGATTTCCCGGCGCGCCGCGAGATCGGGCAAGGGCAGCTCGAGGTGCAGGCTGAAACGTCCGGGCCTCAAAACAGCGGGGTCGACGAGGTCGGGTCGATTGGTTGCCGCCAATACGACGATGTTGCTGCGAGAGTCCACCGCGTCCAATTCGGTCAGCAGTTGGCTGACAACGCGCTGCGTCGTGGCAGACTCGATCCTCTGTCCTCGTACCGGAGCGATGGCATCGAGCTGGTCGAAGAAAACGATGGCGGGAGCGAGCTGTCCAGCCAGCCGAAAGATGTGCCGGACGGCTTCTTCCGATTCACCCAGCCACTTCGTGAAGATCTCGGGACCGTCTACGGGCAGGAAATTTACACCGCAACTGCCGGCCACGGCCTGCGCCAACATCGTCTTTCCCGTGCCAGGGGCTCCAACGAGAAGGATTCCCTTGGCGGGAGAAACGTCCAGAGAAGCCAGGGTGCTCTGGTGATGGAGAGACAGGTCCACGAGGCTCCTTAGCCGCGCTTTCTCGTCTCTCAGTCCCCCGATGTCATCCCAGCCGACGTCGGGTACCTTCACGAGCACTTCCCGCAAGGCCGAAGGTCGAATGTGGGCCAGGGCGCCCTCGAAGTCCTCGCGTTCCACCGACACAGTGGCCACGTCAACGCGGAGGGCATAAAGATGGCCGCGGGTGATCTCGGAGCACCGCCGCAGGGCGCGCAACCCGGCCTCGCGGCAAAGCTCCATCAGGTCGGCGCCCACGAATCCCGGGGTGATCCTCGCCATCTCGGGCAGAGCGTCCAGCGCGTCGCCCGAGAGGGGCATCTCCCTGGTATGTATCTGGAGTATCTCGAGACGGCCGCGGGCATCCGGCGGCCCGATGAAGATCTCGCGATCAAATCGCCCGGGACGACGCAGAGCGGTGTCGATGGCCTCGATGCGGTTGGTGGTGCCGATGACGATGACCCCGTCCACGCGCCTGAGCCCGTCCAGAAGAGACAAAAGCTGGGTCACGGCCCTGGTATCGGAATGGGCGCCGCTCTCTCCGCGCTTGGGGGCGATGGCATCCAGCTCGTCGATGAAGATGACCGAAGGGGCGTGGTGAGTCGCTTCAGCGAACATACGGCGCAGGTTACCCTCGGTCTCGCCATGCACTGTGCCGACGATATCGGGGCCGTTGATATAGAAGAACTGGGCGCGGATTTCATTGGCGACCGCCCGCGCAAGGTGAGTCTTGCCGGTTCCAGGCGGGCCGTAGAAGATGATGCCCTTGGGAGCGCCGATGCCCAGTTGGCGGTAGACGTAGGGGAACTGGAGAGGCATTTGCACCAGCTCGCGGACCAGCACGATCTCCCGTGACAGCCCTCCGACGTCCTCGAAGGTGACATCGAGGGCGAGCTCGGTGAGCACGCTTTCAGCGGCCACCTCGATGCGGACTTTAGTCTCTTCGCCGACGATGCCGGGGCCGCCCTCCATCCGTACTACTTTGTAGGCGGTGCCTGCAACTGAGTTAGGGAAGTTGACGTAGACGACGGACCCGATGCAGATGGGGGCCTCGTTGGCGATAAGGGTATCTTTGAGATGGCGCTCGAGCTCGTGGCCAATGGCCGCCGAGACATCGGCGGCCGGTTGGAGGACGACGCTCTTGACGGGCTCCAGCTTGCACCGGCGCACCTCTACGGTTTCATTGAGGCGCGCCTTGGCCGCCTGCCGCGTAAAGCGATCGATGCGAATTACCCCACGTCCACGATCTTCGCCCAACGCCTCGGCCAGGCGTGCCAGCACAGCTCGCTCGCCGAAGGTCTGGATGCGGATGACATCGCCAACCGCCAGGCCCTCGCGAGCCATGGCATCGGCATCCACATAGCACAGGCACTTGCTGCTGCTGGCGTACTCGGATAGCGAGCGCTCGATAGTGAGAGTGATCATTGGTCGGGTGCTACTCCTCGTACTCCGGTGCAACTTCCAACTGCTCAAAGGCAGAGCCACGGTCCACGCCGAGGGTATCGACCAGATTGGGCTCGACGCAGATGAAACGCACGGCCTCTTCCTGGCTTTCGTTGAAATGCTGGACGATGACACCATCGCGGCGCGTCGGGATATTGACGCAATCCCGTTCCTGCCAGTAGTGACGCACGCCGTCGACGGTCGTGTAGCCTCGCCCCTGCAATATGAACATGATCTGCCCTCCTGGCGTCTTCTGGCGTCCGCTACGGCTGCCGGGTGGAATCTCTTGCACGAAAACAATCAGGGTGCGGATGGCGGTATCGTGGATGGAGGGATGCATATACCAGCGCATTTTGCCCTGCTGATTGATCTCCCAATCGAGGTCGTCGCCACTTACCAGCCATTTGCCGTTCTTGCGCTCTGCGCGCTGCTGGTCGCGGATTTGGAGGAGTTGTTCGAGAAGGTTGGGCTGGGCGGGTTCGGTTTGAGACACGGGATACCTCCTTGTTGGTGGCGAGGTGAGGGCCGTGACCCGGCCCTCACCCTGTCCCCTCTCCCTCTGGGAGAGGGGACAGGATGGTCGCCTGATGCGGGTTGTCTTTGCCCATCGGACCACGTTGCTAGGTTGAGCACATAGGGCGCGGAGACCGCGCCCCTACGTCGTGCCAGGCGCGGGGACCATCCCGCGCAGATCGTCAGTCCGAGGCGAAGTCGGGCGAGACCTCAAGCTGGATGACCTCGCTACAGGCCCACTCCCAGAGGGGCAGGTTGATGAAGGCGATCCATTTGGCCGATTTGTCGGGGTGGCGATTGAAATGTTGATGCTCGACACCACCGGGCTTGAACGGCAGCATGATGAGGTCGCCCGCTTTCCAGTCCAGCCGCTCGCCTTCCACCACGGTGTAGCCTTCACCCTCCAAGATGAAGATAACCAGCCCGCCCTGGTGCCGGTGCTTGCCCGATTGGGTGCGGATGTCCTGGACGAAAACGTGAAAGTCCTTGATGGGCGTGGAGAGCACGGGGTTCACCATGAACTCCAGCGGCTTGAGGTAGTGTTTGACGCGCGCCTGGCGGTTCTGAACCCACTGAAGCTCTTCACCCCGCACCACGATTGGTCCCACCATGGAGCGGTCCCTCTCACCCTGGAAGTACTTGATCATATGCTCGTAGTCAGGATCGTAGCCCGGCTCACCTTCACGCACTCGCTCGCGTACGCGTTCGGCCATATCGTTTTTGCCTCCTGTGGGATAGCTTGGGTCAGGCCTAGATGGGCCGCACCGTCCCTCGGCGGCCTGATTTCAAAGAACGTCCCACTTGCCTACGGGACGGTTTGCCCCGCCCCGCCCCAGCAGGGGACAAGCCCCCGCACTACAACTCCGCAGGGTCGGGGCATAGCCGATTCGAGAATGTGACATTTTCGAACCGAAGTCAGTCCGACAAGCCGCCTCGTAGGTACGTCGCCAGAGCTGATGGCAACGAGGCAACCACGCAGGGTTGCCCCTACAGGATCAAGACACCTGCTTCTGGCGCCGCGAGGCACAAGTGACCAAACCTACAACCACACAGGGCTGCCCGTACGAATGACGGCAAAGGCTGCTAGAGCTTGACCCTTCGCTGGGCCAGCTTTTCGCCGGTTTTGAAGTGTTCGCCCTGGAGGGCGAGGTCGGCCTCCTCCTGGTTTTCCTCTGTCCAGACGCCCAGGTCGTAGCCGTGCCACGGGGCGCGAGGCTTCAGCTTGGGCAGCCCTTCTTCCTCCCAGATCTCCTTGGCTCTCTCCATAAAGTCCTTTCTCGGGAGGGACACCGGACGGTAGGGCCACTTGCGGGTGGCATCTATCATCAGGGCCGAGGCACCTTCGGGCCACGGCCAGACTCGTTCGGCCTCGGTGACGGTGGGCGGCGCTACTGCCTGATCGAGGGCGTAAGCTTTGCCCTTCAAAACGCGAACGTCTCGTTGCGGATCGACTCTGAAGCTAATGGCCCAAAGGATGGCATCGGTATCCCAGGGGTCGATGTCGTCGTCGACGGCGATGAAGACCCTCGGCCAGTTGGCAACAAAGCTGGCGGCAGCATTCAAGGCCGACCAGCTATCGGAAGGATGGAACTTTTTCATCTGGATCACGCACAGAGCCTCGCCGCTGCCACTGCCGTTCTCGGGGAAGGCGCAGCTAACGACGCCCGGGATGCCGCGGTCGTGGCGCAGGAGCTTGAACCAGTTGGCCGCACGGCCAAGGGACTTGAGCTTGCTGCTCTCGCTCGGTGGGAACTGGCTGAGAAAGGCGTTGTACATGGCATCCTTGCGATGGGTGATGCCGGTGACATTGAAGTAAAGGCAGGTGGATTCCTCACCCATGTAGCCGGTGAACTCGCCGAAGGGAGCCTCGCGCTCGAGGGAATCGGTGGGGATCTCGCCTTCGATCACGAGCTCGGCACCGGCCGGGACCTCGAGGTCAACCGTCTTGCACTTGACAAGCTCGATGGGAGAGCCGGCGATGCCACCGGCGACGGCGTACTCGTCGACGCCGTAGGTGACCTTGGCACCGGCCGTGTAGCCAATGGCGGGCATAGCGCCGATGACGATAGCGGCCTGCAGAGGAATCCCTCTGACCCGGCACTTCTCCCAGTGGACGCGCACGTGCTGGCCAACCTGACACTGCAAGCCGGTTCGGGTCTGGCTCTTGATCATAGCGCGGTAGTTGCCGAGGTTTCTGATGCCGGTGTCGATGTCTTTACTCAGCCAGTTGGCGCAGGTAAAGTACGGGGCATTGTCGAAGCCAGGGGTCGAGATGGGAACGGGAATCTCCTCCAGGCCACCGTGCTGCACGAGGGAATCGCCAACGTGCACCTCTTCGTGGATGGGGCCGGTCTCGGTCATAACGGCTTCGATGGGATGAAGCTGAGCCTGGGTCCACCTGGCCTGAATCTCCTCGGGCTTACACATCATGCCGATGGCATAGACTTCCGTCGATGCGGCGTGAGAGGCGACCAAGACAGGCATCCTGTACCTTCTGCCTTTGACGTCGGTCACGTTCTCGAAAAGGAAAGTTTTCCGCTCCTCCTCGGGTAGGCCACGGAACTGCCACCTGACGAGGGGCATTAGCTCCGTGTCCTTGTTGATGAGTCGCTTGATCCTCACCAACTTGCCTTTGGCCTCCAGAACGGCGATGTGCTCTCTAAGATCGCGATAGTAAGCCATTGACTACCTCCTTGTGTATTCGTTCATTCAAAGAGACGCGTTTTCATTGGATGGCATGATAGAGACGAGCCGGCGGGTCGTCTCTACAGCGGGATCGGCCAAAGCAATGTGCGACATTCCCGACGCCGCCCTATTCAACTTCCCAGCCAGGTGAAGATTTCCCCGCGGTACAGGTTCAGCTTCAGCAAGAAGTCGAAGAGGCCCCAGACGAAAATGCCGGTGCCGATGGCATATGTGGCGCTTTGGAGCCACGATCCGCCGTGGGTCCTCATGTAGGTGAAGACGAGGATGGGGGTCGATACCGCGAATCCGAGCACGTAGACACCCACGAAGAAGGCTACCACCCAACCGGACTCCTTGAGATATCCTCCCGGGGTCTCGCCCACCTCGGTGCTTTCGACCGTGGCCGTTGCGTCCTGGTTCACGACCACGCCGGCCCCGCGCGCACGCACCCTTCGCAGCACGCCGGCCAACTCCAGCGCGGCAAGAACGAAGACAAGGCTGCCGAGCACAATGGGCAAGAGCTTTGCCTCCAAGCTGCTTTCTCGCCACGAGGTAGCCACGATTGCCAGCATAACGAGCAAGAGGCCGATCAGGAAGAGGGCGTCGGCTTTTCGATCCATACCTCTTTGACCCCTTTTCCAGACAGATGTTTCAGCAAAGTCATCAGCGGGTTGTAGGCAATAACGCCGGCTATCATAAGGATGAGAGCGATGCTAATAGGTCTCGCCCAGAACAAGGGGCCGTCCACGCCGATGGAGATGAAGAGATATTTCTCGAAGAGCTTACCGAGAACGAACCCTAAGAGCAGCGCCGGCCTGCTGAAACCGAAGCGAATCATCGCCAGGCCGAGGGCGCCGAAGGCCAGGGCCACGACAAGATCGTTGAACTTCTGGGAACCAACGTAAACGCCCACAAAAATGACCATCAGGCATATGGGAACCAGAATCCGACTGGGGATGAGACAGATTTTCGCCAAACGAGTAGCCAGCGCAAAACAGATGGCGCCAGCCAGCAAATTGCCGATGATGATGATCAGGAAGAGAGTCAGCGAAAGCGGCAAGTACTTCGTGATCATTTCCGGGCCGGGCGTGATGCCCATGATCAGAAATGCGCCCAGGAAGAAGGCACCTTCGGCGCTGCCGGGTATGCCGAAGGCAAGGGTCGTCAGAAGGCTGCCCGCCTCCTTAGCGTTGTTGGCCGTCTCGGGAGCCACGACGCCTTCAACACGACCCGTGCCGAACTCCTCGGGGTTCCCGGAGGTCTGCTTGGCATGCGCATAGGCAATGAAGACGGCAGCGGTGGCGCCGATGCCGGGGATGACGCCGATTAGGTAACCGATAACGGAGCAGCGGAGGAAGAGCCACCAATGGCGGAATACGTCTTTGACGCCTTCCAGCGCCCCTTGCACGCCGGTAACAAGGGTACCGCGGGCGATGGTACCACCGCCCGCAGCTAGCACGATCATCTCAGGGATGGCGAACAGACCAAGAACGACAGCGGCCAGGGGTAGGCCGTCGAAAAGATAGATGATATCGCCAGTGAAGCGCGGGACCCCGGTTGTAATGTGAACGCCGATCAGAGAGATCATAAGACCCAGCACACCTGCAATCAATGCCCTTGTCGCCGACTTCTCGGTAAGGACGGCGATGAAGGCGATCCCGAGCAGCACAAGGAAGACCATATCTGCCGACCGAAGGGCGTAGACCAAGGGTATGACCAGCGGGACCATGGCGAAAGCGTAGAGCACGGTAAGTACACCGCCCGCCGTGGAAGCGCCTATCGCTGCGCCCAAAGCACGGCCTGCCTCGCCCTTCTTTGACATGGGATAGCCATCGAGCAAAGTGGCTGCATTGACGGAGCTTCCGGGCACGTTCAGCAAGATGGAAGTTATGGATCCTCCGGTGTAGGAGCCGGAGCACATGGCGACCATCAGCGCGAGGGCCTCGCGCTGAGGCAGAAGGAAGACAAAGGGCAGCACGATAGCGAGCCCGACGACGCTGCCGATGCCAGGGATAATACCGATGATTATCCCCAAGACACTGCCGGCCACGATGTAGACCCACAACTCCAAGCTTGCCAGGTTAAGCAAAGCTTGGCCAAAAGCCTCTAAGACCATCTATTTCTCCGCCGCGGTCCCCAAAACGTTATTTGATATACTTCTTGACCATTTCGTCGTATTTGGTTAGCTCGTCCTTCGGTATCGTGAGCAAGTTCTGGATGTGGGCAGTGAGGTCCTCGCCCTTCCTGAACTCGCCTTTCCAAGCGACGAATCGCTTCATCACGGGATCTCGGAAAGCCGGGTACTCTATCATTTTGTTGAAAGACTGGCGCAGATACAGCAATCGGTCCTGAGGCATCGCCGGCGGGGCGAAGATGGGTTTCGACTGGTCGCCGATGGACACGAAGATTCTGAGGGTCTGTTCTTGCTGCGGCGTGAGCTTCACCAACTCGGTGACGGCCGGCACGTTCGGGAAGTTAGGGGAACGCTTGAAGTCCATTATGACCAGGGGCTGCCCGTGGACGCCTTTGTCGATGCCGGTCTGGAGCACCTGAGGCCCGGCGCTGTAGCCGTGGACTTCGCCCCTGCCCAGTGCCAACTGCATCTCCGCCGTCCCGGCAAAGCCGGGTACAACCTTGGCACCCTTAAGCTGGAAGAACTCCGCCAGGAGCGCGCCGGCCTGCGCCACGGCGCCTCTCGGGCTATCCGTGGGGAACGTCAGATTCTCGACCTTGCGGAGGTCGTCCATCGACTTGTAGGGTGAGTTCAGGCCCACGGTGAAGCCGACGGGTTCCGGCGCAAAGTCGCCGATCCAGGTCATTTTCCCGATGTCGTATCGGACGCCGGGAGACGCAAGTAGCTGGCCGGAGATCATAGGCCCGGTGACCGAAATGCCGATGTTGAGGCCGTCCGGCTTCTCGCCGAAGATATAGTTCCAGCCGTCGATACCGCCGGCGCCTTCCCTGTTCCTGACGATCATCTGGCCACCGGTCAGCGCCGGCCATGCAGCGGCCAACTGCCGACCAGCATAATCGGTGCCACCACCTGGTCCGTGAGGCACCCATAGGGTGATTTGCTTGTCCTTGAAGAAGGCGGCGCCGCTGTCCGCGGATGCCTGGGGCGTGGCCGCCGGCGCTTTTGGAGCCGGCGTGGCTGCTTGTGCCGGGGCCTTGGCCGGAGCCGGCGTAGCCGCTTGTGCCGGGGCTTTGGCTGGAGCCGGCGTGGCCGCTGCCGGAGCCTTGGGCGCTGGCGTTGGCGTTGGAGCTGCCTGAGCGCAGGCCGCGAGCACCGAGGACAGCAGGAGCGCCACGATGAGAAAACGAAAGATGACGGTAGGCGCGAAGGATTTCCTTGTCATTGCATTCCTCCTTAATAGAGCCAGTTAATCGCGTTGGGGGAACCACGATTGTCAGCCACCTCGCGGCGGTTGCACAGCCGCCCAGTCGCGGGGCGATACTAGCACAAAGAAGAAGCGGTTGTCAACCTTGACACCGATACTTTGCCCGTGTAGACTCAGGGCGAAAATGGCTGACAGGGCAAGTTTCAAACCTGCCCCCAATAGAGGCATGGATCGGACGGACAGGTGCCCCGATGTGCCGGCGCGGACTGAAAGGCGAGTATGTCAGACATTGACCGCACTAGGATGCGCGAGCGAGAGCCTGTGGCGCGTGACACGTACGAGCGCAGCGTCAAGTATTTGATGGAGCTGCGGGACAGGGCTTTCAAGGGCAGCGTCCTAGTCAAGGCCGACGAGCAGCCCTGGGAGCAATCCCGCCAGGGTCGGCTGAAGTTCTTCATGTGCCGCCAGACCGATTTGGGCAGCGCGTTGCGCGTCTGGGACGTCTTCATCCACGATATCAGAACGCACTCCGGCGAGCACCGGCACCAGGGCGGATTGGTGATCTTCGTCATCGAAGGCGAGGGCTACACCGAAGTCGACGGCGAAAGGTTCGAGTGGGAGGCGGGCGACCTCCTGCTTCTGCCCATAAAGCCAAAAGGGGTCGTACACAAGCACTATAACAAGCGTCCGGGGGAAGGGTGCAAGTGGATGGCCTTTATCTTTCGACCTTACGCCGACGAGATCGGCTTCTACATCGAGCAGAACTCGAACTGCCCGGATTTCAAGTAGGGAATCACCTAGCCTACGATTTGGCGTAATCTCCAAGCGGCGGGGCAACCACACAGGGTTGCCCCTACAGATCATCGCCGCAGATGTTGTCTCGCTGTGCTACAGGCTACTTGAGGCCTCCTTTTTCGCGGTAAAGCTTGGCTGCGCCAGGGTGCAGTGTGAGCACGCCGGAATCCGCCATGAACTGGGGCGAGAGCTCTTCCAGGGCCTTGTGCACCGACTTGAGGTAATCGATATTGTCGACAAGCGCCTTCGCGATACGGTACGCGTCGTCCTCGGGCAACTCAGCTCGCATAATGAGCATATCTGCTGGGGTAAAGGTGACGATGTCCTCTTTGATGAAGTTGTAGGTGCCCTTCTTGATAGTGGCAGGGAAGGTGCCCAGCCTCTTCATAACGAAGTCGCCGGACTCTTTTGTGGCGGCAAGAACCTTCAACGACATAGACCGGTCTGCCTCAACAAAGATAGACGACCCGGCCTGGGGAGAGGAGACCTGGGCGTCGATCTTGCCATCTTTCATCATAGCAAACCCATCGTTGGTAGGCTGGTAGATGACTTTGCCGCCCCACTTCTCGATGTCGTCGTAGGTGACGCCATAGGCGGCCAGCCATTCTTTGGCGATCATCTCGATATTGGAGCCCTTCACGTTGACGGACAGCCGGATGGGGAACTTCTTGTCCTTCAGCTCCTGAACGGAGTTGATGGGTAGATTCGCCATAGCCACAAAAGCGTAGGGGTACTGCCTGTTCAGGATCGCAAGGGAACGCAGATTGGGAATCTTTTCCTTGTAAGGCTCTCGGCCTTCGAGGGCAGCCAGGACGGAAACGTTTTGGGCCATAGCAACCTCGGCCTGCCCGTTGGACACCTCGACGCTATTCGGTCCGTCTTTGCCGGGCTTGGGAGTGATAGAAGAGCCGGCGGGCGAGCCACGCCTGATCGCCTCTGCCACGCCCTCGGTAATGGCCGACCACATTCCTCCGACGGACCCTCCTAGAATGGTCAACGTCATCGGCTTGCCGGATGCTTGTGGCGCGGGCTTGCTGGCCTGCGCAGCTTGCGTATCCGCGGGCTTCTGGGTCGTCGATGGGGCCGCGGTACCACCACAGGCACTCAAGAGACCAACTAGAGCAACAACCGCCACGGATGTCAGGAATGCCAAGAAACAGGGTCCTCGCTTCATGTGTGACTCCTTTCTGGGACTAAGATTGCGCCCTTTCGGGCCCCATTCGGTGCTCTGGCCGACAATTTTAGGGCGAGGAGACCTCGCCCCTACGCTTTGGGGCGACCGTAGCGGGGCGGGGAGACCGTCGAGACCCCGCCCGCCCCTACTTGAGGACACCCTTCTCCTTATAGTATCTCGCTGCGGCTGGGTGTAGCGGAACCTCGCCAGTCGTGGCCAAAGACTGGAGAGTCATCGTCTTCAAGATGGCATGCACGGTATTGAGATAAGTGACGTTGTCTCCCATACCCTTAGCGGAGAGGTACGCGAGATCGTCGGGCAGCTCTGCCCGGGTTATGATCATCTCCGCAGCGGTGAAGCTAGGAGAATTCTCCTTGATGAAGCTGAATTCACCTTTTTCCAAGGGGAGCGAGATAGTGCCCAGCTTCTTGTTTATATTGTCGACGACCCCTTGGCTGATGGGCAATACCTTCATCTCCATCTTCATCGACGCTTCGATAATGGTGGAGGCACCCTTCAGGTGGGTTCCAGGGTGCGCGTCCAGCTTTCCGTCTTGCATCATGTCGAGGCTTTCGCGGGTTGGCTGGAACACGATCGTGCCGCCCCACTTCTCGATATCCTGGTAGGTGATGCCGTAGGCAGCCAACACCTCTTTCGCCGCGATCTCCATCGTCGACCCTCTCAGGTTAGGGGACATCCTAAGCGGGTACTTCTTCTGCTTGAGCTCCTCAAACGAATTGATTGGCGTTTTGGCCGACACGATGAACACGAACGGCGCCTGAGCAGCCAGGGTGCCGATAGCCCTGACATTGGGCATCTTCTCTTTGTAAGGTTCCTCACCACTTATGGCGGCAAAGGCCGTGACGTTGTATGCCATCGCAAGCTCGGCCTCACCCTTGGCCACGGAGACGCTGTTGGGGCCATCCTTGCCAGGCTTGGGAGTGATCGAAGAGCCCGCCGGAGCGGTACGTCTGATCGACTCGGCCACGCCCTCGGTGATGGCCGACCACAACCCTCCCACCGAGCCGCCGACGAGGGTCATGTTGACCGGTTGGCCGCCGGTCTTCGCCGCCGGTGCGGCAGGCTGCGCCGCTGGCTTCGCCGCGGGCTTGGGAGTGGGCGTTGGAGCCGCCGCGGTGCAACCACTCAGGACGAGCGCCAGGAGTGCCAGTGCCACCAGTAGACACGCCAGGATCGTCGTTTTCCAGTGCATTTGTCAACCTCCTTTTTTGCGCTTACTTACTTTCGGAACTGAGGCTATGTTCTGCGGTTCGGCCTCAGCCCGGTTCACCCCGAAGATTGGCTCGCGACAGCAGGCCGTGCATGGCCCGTCCGAAACCAGGTAATCGCCTGTGGCACTGAAGCAACCGCTACAGCGCCAAGCCCCGTCAAATCGGTGGCCAGGCCTGGGTAGACCAGGAGGAGACCACCGGCAAAGAGCAACGCCCTTTGTGGCCAACTGGCACGGTACAGCATCCAGCCCTCGAACGCACTGGCCAGGGCCACCACGCCGATGATGGCCGTTGGGACGGAGAGCAATACGTAGGCCCACTCACCACGCAACAAAAGGGCGGGTTGGTAGACGAACATAAAGGGCAGAATGAAGCCGACAAAACCAAGCTTGACGGCCAACCAACCAATCGTGTTGGGATTGGCCTGGGCCAATGCGCTTGCGGCAAAAGCCGCCACGGCCACTGGCGGGGTGATCGCCGATAGCGATGCGTAGTACACAATAAAGAGATGGGCCATTAGGGTTCCAACGCCCGCGGCGGCGAGGGCAGGGGCGGTAAACACCGCGCCCAAGGCATACGCACCCGGCGCGGGCATGCCCATACCCAGGAGTGTAACCGCGAGCGCCACGATGGCGAGGATGACTACCAGCTCGCCACCGGCAGCCTGGAACACTATACTCGTGAGCTTGCCTCCCAGCCCGGTCAACATCAGTCCGCCAGCAACCAGCCCGGCCGCAGCGCTGGCCGCGCTAACCTCGACCGTCATCAGCGAGGTCTTCACCATCAGTCCCCAGAGCCGCCTGGGCCCCATCCTGTTCTCTTTCCCGCGAAACCAGCTCACCACGACCACGGCCGCGGTCGTGTACAGACCCATCGTCGTGGGCGTGTAGCCCTCGAACAGCAGATACATAAGCACGGCGAATGGGATGAGGTGATGGAAGCCATCTTTCAGCACGTTCAGGACGCTGTCTCTTTGGGCGGTTGCGTCGTCCATCTTGCCAAGGTTCATTTTCACGGCTCTAAAATGAACCTGAAGGTAGACACCCAGGTAGTAAAGCAGCGCTGGCAAGGCACCAGCCAGGACGATCTCGAGATACGGGATGCCGGCGAATTCCACCATGAGAAAGGCCGCCGAGCCCATGACAGGCGGCAGCAAGGCCCCGCCTGTGGATGCGGTGGCTTCGACGGCGCCCGCAAATGTAGGCGGGTAGCCCAATCTTTTCATTAGGGGTATGGTGAAAGCGCCGGTGGTGAGGACGTTGGAGGTGGGGCTGCCCGAAATGGAGCCATAGAAGCCGCTGGACACCACGGCGATCTTGGCCGGCCCACCGACGGATCTACCGCTGATGGCCCTCGCCAATTTGAAGAAGAAGTCAGCGCCACCAGACAACTCCAGCGCAGTGCCAAAGAGTACGAACATGAAGACGTAGGTCACCACCGCCCTGATTGGCGATCCTATGAGGCCGTTGGTGGTAAAGACCATCGTGTCGACGAACTCTTTGAACGACATTCCCTTGTGCCAGAAGCTGCCGGGGAACAAGGGGCCCAGGAAGCTGTAGGCAATGAAGACGAGGGCGACGATCACCAGGGGCAGGCCGATGGAGCGGCGACACATCTCGAGTGTGAGAACGATGAGCATAATTCCCAGCGCCATGTCTTGCCAGGACAGTGGATCCGTCCACGGCCACCGCTCCACGAAGCGCTTATTCTCGAGAATCACGTACACGAGTGCAACCGCCAGTATGGCCACGATGAGAATCTCGAGAATGGCTGGCTTCCTTTCGTCGGACTTCTGGGAGTAGGTACAGGTGAGGAAAGTTCCCATCATCACGAGGATGAGGAACACCGTTCCCTGGAACCAGGGTTCGATGGTGGTGGTCATGTTGGACCAGATCTCGAAGCCTACCAACCCCACGCCCAGGCCGTGCACAATCGCCAGCCAGGGTTGCCGCAGGTTGTACCGGCGTTTGCCCATCCCCGTCAAGGCCGTAAGCAGGCCTAAACCGCCCATTTTGATCTCTTGCCTCCGCAACAAATAGGTAAGACCGCGAGGCCCTCCCAGCTCACCAACAAACTACGCTGTTTGGGAGGGCCCAGCGCTGGCCCGCCTGAGGCGGGCCAGTCGAGTTACCAGAGCCTGATCTACTTTACTGCGCCCACTTCTTTGTAGTATTTGGCCGCCCCAGGGTGCACTGGAACGGAGCCCATGTTGGCCATAAACGCGGGAGACAACTCGAACAGCGACTTGTGTACGGACTTAAGGTAGTCGATGTTGCCACCCAGAGCCTTGGTAATCAGGTACATGTCGTCTTCCGGTATCTCGGCTCTGGTGATCAGCATGTCGGCGCCGCTGAAAGTAGCCAGGTCCTCTTTGACAAAGTTAAACTCGCCCTTCTTCAGCGTCACGGGCAGGCCACCCAGCTTCTTCATCACCGTCGCGGTGGCCTCCTTGGTCACGGACAGAAGCTTTAGCTGCATGGATTGCTGGGCTTCGACGTACAGCGCTGTGCCGGGTGCGGGATTAGACGGATGGCCGTCGAGCTTACCATCCTTCATCATCTCCAGGGCATCTTTCGTCGGTTGGAACACTACCTTGCCGCCCCATTTCTCGATGTCCTCATAGGTGATGCCGTAGGCAAGAAGGATCTCCTTGTTGATCAGCTCCATGGTTGAACCCTTGGTATTGACGGCAATGCGAATGGGATATTTCTTGTCTTTAAGCTCTTGCACGGAGTTGATGGGCAAGCTGGCCATGGTCACAAAGGCGAACGGATACTGGACGTCCAGGACGGCAACGCCACGAACGTTCGGCAACTTCTCTTTGTACGGCTCCCTGCCGTCGATGGCAGCCAGGGCGGTGACGTTAAACGACAGGGCAAGCTCTGCCTCGCCTGTGGCGACGGAGACCGAGTTCGGCCCATCCTTGCCGGGCTTCGGGGTGATGGACGAGCCGGCGGGAGCGTTGCGACGTATCGCTTCTGCCACGCCCTCGGTGATGGCCGACCACATTCCTCCCACGGACCCGCCGACGACCGTGATGTTCATCGGCTTACCGCTGACCTGCGACGCGGGCTTGCTCGACGATGCTGCCGGCTTATCAGTCTTCGGACTGGTCGACGGGCCGGCACCCGTGCCACACGCGCTAACCAAAACGAGCAGCACGGCAACCAATAACGATAGCAGTACGGCAAAAATGTGAGGGTTACGCTTCAATGTTCATCTCCTTCTGTTAGTTGCGCTCCAATGGCGCCTATTCTACGCGGCGGGGTCTGTTTTGTCAATTATGTCGACGGGGCAGGTTTGAAACCTGCCCCTGCAGAGAGACACATCCGAGACAAAATCATTCAGGAAGACGGCGTTTCCAGTGCGGCGCTGTGGCCGGCGATGCGCCCCGAGGAAAGGCATTCGCCCAGGTTGCCGCCAAGCTCGTATAGGTGGCCGAAGAACGATCCCAGCTCGCCCACGGCATACAGGTGCGGGATGGGCTGGCCAAACGAGTCGATCACCTGCTGCCTGGCGTTATGCACGGGACCACCCTGGGTGTTGCTGATGATGGGCCACACGGCGGCGGCATAGAAGGGAGGCTTCGCTATCGCCTTCATGGTGCCCGGCGGACGATGGAATGGGTCCTGGCCGCCCTCGACGCAGCGATTCCAATCGTTGACCGTGGCCTCAAGCTGCTCGGCGTCCATCCAGCCCTCATCCTCAGGGACTCGTTCCCTGATCACGGCCGCAAGGTCTGCAAGATTGCCAGCCCGAAGGATCCAGCCCTTCTCGATCTCGGCGCTGTTGTCATCGCTCCACTCGTACTCGTAGCCCTCAAAGGCCATGGGCTTGCCAATGGCGCCCATGTTCCGTCCGTCCTCGTCGAAGATGACGAACGAGGGTATGCGCGGATAGCCGGGGAGGTCGGGATCGAATATCTCCATCGCGCGATGCCCGGTGTCCTGGGGGGCAGGAGGGTACTCGTTCATATACCTGGACCCGAACTTGTCGACGACGACCCACGGCATCCTGCGTTTGGGATTGCGATGTCCCGGAAAAGGATGCCGGTAGGCGATGGGCGAGTCGGGGGTCTTGAACCCGTACGAGCCGTGAACGTGCCACATATGCCACAGAGCCGCGCCCACTTTCTGGGCCATGACGATGCCGTCGCCTGTATGTGTAAGGGGAGCCATAGAGTAGAAGGGTCGGCCCTGGAGATACTGCTTGTGGAACCATTCGCTTTGCTCGAAACCACCTGTGGCCAGGATAACCCCCCGGCGGGCCCGGATGGCGATATGGCGGCCATCGTTTTCGGCGATTATGCCTACGACCGCTCCTGCACCGTCGGTTTCCATGCGGCGAGCCGGAGCGGAGGTCATAACCTTGACTCCCCGGGCGTCCACGTTATCCATGATCAATTTCATAAGGATCACGCCGCTGGCGGTAGCGTAGCACTGTAGCCAGGGGAAACCTGTGAAGCCGGGAATCTTGGCTATGCGCACGTAGTAAATAGTCTCCCGGCCAGGGAAGGGGTACTCGCCAGGGAATCCGGGCACTCGGCGGACGTCGGCGCCGTTGGTAGTGGCCAATTGGCGCACGAAAGCATCGTTTCCAGCCAGCGCCACGGCGAAGGCACGGATCATGTCCGGCTCGATTCGCCCTCCCGAGATGGCGGTTAGATATTGAAAAGCAGCGTCGGCATCATCGACGCACCTGGCCATCCCTCCGGCGAGGATGGAGCAGCCGCCGGGATACTTGCCTTTTTCTACGATAAGAACCTCTGCTCCGGCATCGCGCGCCGACACCGCCGCGACACCGCCGGAGAGGCCATATCCTACGACGATTACGTCGGTCTCCAGGTCCCAGGTTTTTCGCATGATGAACCTCCTGATCGAACAAGGATGGAAGTGAAAGTGCAATGGCTGGCAAGAGCCTAGAAATCGCAATCAAGCCAGATTGACAATACCATAGCTACCCGGTGCGGGTCAAGGCATTGACACCAAACTCGGCGCCAAAGTATAATCGAGCAACCGGGAACCCCCCACTACTCGAAGTTCCACTGAGGAGACATCGATGCTAGCAAAGAAGCCAGTCGGTTATTGGAACCCCAAGACGGAATTGATGCCCAGGGAGCAGCTTCAGCAACTGCAACTGAGGAAGCTTCAGGTGCTTGTCGCCTTCGCCTTCGAGCGCAGCCCCTTCTGGCGGGGAAAGCTCGACGCAACGGGCGTCCAACCGCGAGATGTCCAGAGGTTCGAGGACATCCAGAGGCTTCCATTCGTGACTAAGGCGGACTTCCTGGAGTCACAACAGGCGCATCCGCCTTACGGCGACTTCATCACTGCGCCTGCTTCGATTGCGATGGTTTACCATCAGACCAGCGGCACGTCGGGCAAGACGCCGCTACGCGCCCTGGACAGCCAACGCTCGTGGCAGTGGGGCGCCGAGAGCTGGGCCTGCGGCCTCTATGCCTTTGGCATAAGATCCACGGATGTTGCATACCTGCCGTTTGGCTTCGGCTCGTTTATCGGCTTCTGGGGAGCGCACTATGGCCTGCAAAAGATTGGCACGATGACCGTGGCGGGCGGCGCTCAATCCAGCGAGGCGCGGATACGGCAGATGATAGACCTGGAGGCGACGGTGGTCACGGCCACGCCGAGCTACGCCATTCGTCTGTCGCAGGTGGCCAAGGAGATGGGGATTGACCTGGCCAAGGACTCCAAGGTGGAGATGATCGTACTGGCCGGCGAGCCCGGCGCCAACATTCCCAGCACCAAGGCGATGATCGAGGAAGCCTGGGGTGCGCACGCGGGCGACTACGCGGGGATGACGGAGTCCGCGGGCATTTGCAGCTTCGAGTGCAGCGAGCAGCCCGGCGGTATGCACATCGTGGAGGATCATTTCTGGGAAGAGGTCGTCGACCCGCTGACGGGGAAGTGGGTGGACTACGGCCAGAAAGGCGAAAGGGTCTGCACGTCCTTCGGACGCGGCTACTGGCCGCTGATCCGATACCGCACCGGCGACCTGGTGGAAAGGGTGCCCGGCAGCGTGTGCCCCTGCGGCCGAACGTTCGACATCTACAAGGGCGGCATTATCGGTCGCACGGATGACATGAAGCTCATCAGGGGCACCAACGTGTTTCCTTCCGCAATCGAAGGCGTCGTAAGGAGGTACAGCCAGATTCGTGAGTTCCAGATAGTCCTTACCAAAGTCGATTACATCGACGAGATCACGGTGAAGCTGGAGCCCAATGCGACGGCTCCCAGCAGCACCTGGCCTGACCTGGCCATGGAGGTTGGGCGAGACCTGTCGGAAGCCCACGAAGGCCTCCGATTCAACGTCGAGATGGTCGCGCCGGAGACATTGCCGACCTTCGAGTTGAAAGCAAAGCGATTGATAGATCGGAGGTAAGGAGCGAACCATGACCAACTCAACCGGCGAAGTTAGCCCTGTCGTGGAAGAAAAGGTGCTTCGGGTGTATCAGGACCTAAAAGACATCCTGGGCCGTGATGATCTGCCTCCTAGCGTGAGGGCCAATGCAGTGCAGGCGTTGGCGTGCGTTTGGCAGATAGTGAACGATCTGACGCTCGAATACGAGATGCTGTACGACCTGGGCGTGTAGACGAGGCACGGGGTCGACACCACTGAGAGACGGAGGGACGCGGGGGTTTGCAGAGACGACCCGGCGGGTCGTCTCATATGCATCAACTTAAGGTCAACGCCGGTTTGGAGG
>JACQUC010000150.1 GCA_016210495.1 Chloroflexota bacterium | reverse complement strand
GCGGCTCGTCCGCCCCTCGCGCTTTTTCAACGCCAAGGCTGCCAAGATCAAAGCCTTCTTGGGTCATCTGCGGGGCTACGGTTACGATCTCGACGCCCTGTTCGCCCACGACGTCGACGCCCTGCGTAAGGAGCTGCTTTCCATCAAAGGGGTCGGCCCTGAGACCGCCGACTCGATCATCCTCTACGGCGCCCACAAGCCCATCTTCGTCATCGACGCCTACACCAAGCAGCTTATGGCACGCTTGGGCCTTGTCTCGAATGGCATTACTTACGATGATCTCCAGGCTTTCTTTGAAGCCAATCTGCCCCGCGAAACGGCCCTGTTTCAGGAGTACCACGCCCAGATCGTCCACCACTGCCACAACACCTGCCAAAAGGCTCCCCTGTGCGCCGGTTGTCCGCTGGTAACCCACTGCGACTTCGTCCAAATGGCTCCGCTACCGCTGCTTGCTGTACGACCGTCCCCATAACCGTTTCCCTGAAGATGCGACAATGGAGCCAGGTGCAGCACACGAATGGATACGCACAACCTGGTGTGACTCTCCTCTCGCGGCACAGTTCTTGCTGCAACTTCTACCCTTCATAGTGTACAGATTACAGCGAAAGGAGTTGCCCATATGCGAGGATCAAAGAAGGACTTGCCAATTGCGTTTGAAGGGGACGGCTTCGTAAGCCAGCAGACCGAGTGGGGCGGGCTGAACGTCGCCATTGAGAAGCTACCCGCCGGGCTTGATGCTACAGACGTGTTCAAGGGGCTGCCTGACGACAGGTGCCAGTGCCCTCACTGGGGATACGTGCTGAAAGGCCGCATACGCATCAAGTATCATGACCGCGAGGAGGTCTTCAATGCCGGCGATGCCTACTACATGGCAGCCGGTCACATTCCCTTCGTAGAAGAGGAAAGCGAGTTGGTCGAGTTTAGCCCCAAGGGCGAATATCAGAAGACAATGGAGGTCGTGGCCCGTAACATGGCCGCGTTACAAGCAAAGCCGAAGGGCTTCACGGTGCGCTGAGGCCCTGACCAAGCGTGCAAAGCACGACAAACAACGAGCGAAAGGATTCCAGGGAGGTTTCAAATGTACGGTACGATAGCACGGTTCCAACTCAAGCCCGGTATAGACCGAGATGTCCTGCTGAGGCAACTGCGTGATGATTTGCCCAAGATTCCCGGGATAGTCGGAATGTACCTTTACAAAATAGACGCGCGACCCGACGAGTACTATATGGCCGTCGTGTTCGAGAGCAGAGAGAAGTACTGGGCCAATGCAAAGAGCCCTGAGCAGGACGCCCGCTACAAGAAGCTGGCAGCCTTCTTTGCCGCCGAACCGGAATGGCACGACGGCGAGATAGTCCACCTGGGCAAGCAGCCGCAGCTCTTCGCTACGGCCTGATTCGCTCTTACCGGCTCTGTACGGATAAGCTCGAAGGTATTGGCCTGGCTACTGCCAGGGTGCTTACAACGACGAAGTTGGTCGCACTGGCGGTTGCCAGGCCACGGTTTGGAGTGCGCAGGCTTGCCTGCGCTTTAGGTGCGGCGGCAAGCCGCCGCACTCCAAATCCACATTGCTAATTGGAGCTCACACTCACGGAGACCGGCGAAGGGCCGTGCAGGAAGGCGTCCAGCGCCGCTCCGTCCATCGTCTCCACCTTCTTGAGGTGCTCGGAGATCTCGATCAGCCGATCCTTCTTCTCGATTAGAATGGTCTTCGCCGTCCGATACGCCTGCTCTACCAGAGCCACCACCGCGTGGTCGACTTTCCGGGCCAGCGACTCGCTCAACACTTCGCCCACGCCGTGCTCGTTGCGCCGGCGCTTAAACGAGACCGCTCCCAGGTCGCTCATCCCAAAATCACAGACCATGCGTTTCGCCAGATCGGTGACGTAGTCGATATCCTGCTTGGCACCGGTGGTGATGTCGCCGAAGATGATCTCCTCCGCCGCGCGGCCACCCATGGCGCCGGCCAGACGCGCCAGTAGCTGCGCCCTCGTCATCAGGTAACGATCTTCCTTGGGCCTCTGAATGGTTATCCCGAGGGCCTGCCCGCGCGAGATCACCGATACCTTGTGTACCGGGTCGGCGTGGGGCAATGACTTCATCACCAGAGCATGGCCGACCTCGTGGTAAGCCGTTATGCTCTTCTGCTCCTCGCTCAGGACCCTGCTCTTTCGCTCCGGGCCGGCCATAACGCGGAGGATCGCCTCCTCCATCTCGATCTGGCCGATGGAGTTTTTGTCCGCTCGCGCCGCCAAAATGGCCGCTTCGTTGATAAGGTTCGCCAGATCGGCGCCAGAGAAGCCCGGGGTCTGTTGCGCCAGCACCCGGAGGTCGATGTCATCGTCCAGCGGCTTGTTGCGACAGTGTACCCCGAGGATAGCTTCACGTCCGGCAATGTCGGGTGCATCCAGGAAAACCTGACGGTCGAACCGACCCGGACGCAGCAGTGCGTGATCGAGCGTATCGGCCCGGTTCGTGGCCGCCAGCACGACGATATTGGTGTCGGTATCGAAGCCGTCCAACTCCACCAGAAGCTGGTTCAGGGTGTGCTCGCGCTCCTCGTTGCTTCCGCCCAAGCTGGAGCCTCGCCGCCGACCGACGGCGTCGATCTCGTCCACGAAAATGATGCAGGGAGCGTGCTTCTTGGCCTGCTTGAACAGATCGCGGACCCGCGACGCACCCACGCCGACAAACATCTCAACGAACTCAGAGCCGCTGATGCTGAAGAAGGGAACGTTGGCCTCTCCGGCCACCGCCTTGGCCATCAGCGTTTTTCCCGTCCCCGGCGGCCCGACCAGCAACACTCCTCTCGGCACACGGGCGCCCAGCGCCCGGAACTTCTCGGGTTGTTTCAAGAACTGCACGACCTCGGTTAGCTCGAGCTTGGCCTCCTCGACCCCCGCCACATCGGTGAAACTCACACCCGTATTGTGGTCCACGAGCATACGCGCCTGGCTGTGGCCGAAAGAGAAAGCCTGGTTGTGCAGACCCGCGCGGCGCGTCGCAAGCCACACCAGCCCCACGATGGCCAGCAACGGCAGGATGGCGACGAGCGGCCCCAGGGTCAGATTGGCCTGCTGGTCGGCGACGCTCACCTGGGCACCGCCCTTGCGTAGCGTCTCGGCCACAGGCAATTCGTTTTCCTTCAGCGCCCTGAACTGATGGTCGCTGACGTCGGTAACGGTCACTACGTTTCCGGTTATGGTAGCCCTGGCTATCTCGTGTCGCTCGGCCCTGTTCAGGACCTCGCTGATAGGTATCGTCTCGATCTCCTTGGCGCCAGAACCGAAGCTGTAGAGCGCCAGGGAAAGAATCGCCAGGGCCAGCACGGCCCCCAACGCGATGATGATCTTGTTTCTCGTGGCACGCAGCTTCACAAACAGCCTCCAACTATCCGCCCTGTTATCGGGCGACAAAAGGTGTGCCGAAATTATACCATATGAGCCGGAACTTACCAATAAGGTGGCTTGCTCGGGTATGCCTGGCTCATTGGCTGACGTTAGGGAAGGATTACCAGTCCTGTTTGCTCGAGGTATCTGTCGCCGAGCGCTTCCATCTGCACCAGCAGGTCGGTGTGAGGAATATCGGTTCCCGGCAGGTTGCCTTCGACGTCGTGTTCCGAAAAGTGGACCAGAACAGCGGCCTGGAAACGCTGCGTCCACCTGCCCCCGCGCACCTTCGGCTCCTCTTTGGGAAAGCCAAGAACCTCGACACCGCCAAATCTGTCGAAGTATTCCTTGAAGTAATTTGGCGCGCCGGATGGCGCGTAATCGGACACGAAGTGCCCGAGTCCGGTTGGCCTGTCAGTGGAAAATGGGAAATAGTGATACGGTTCACGGGGAGAATCCTTCCTATCGAGCGGCGGATCTGCCCCCGGGTAAATGATGTCACCCAGCAGACGCCGCTCAAGGCGATAGCCACCCGCGCCGTCGGGCAGCCAATCTAGCACGGCTTTCTGGAAGAACTGGGCCATCCGTCC
This sequence comes from Chloroflexota bacterium, assembly GCA_016210495.1. The sequence continues at coordinate 42,422 of JACQUC010000150.1, read as the reverse complement.
CCCCGCGGTCGGATCCGGCACCAAGCCGCTGCGCGGCTCGCCAAGGTCGGCGGGACTCCTGAGCAGTCTCGCGAGGGTCTGCCACTCCCTGGAGCCCTCAGCCAATGTCTCCGTCTTCGCGCTGGACGAAGCCGTCGCAGGGCTCGCGCTCCCCGGGTTTGCGCCGGCCCTGCTCTCCACGAGCAAGACCGGCGAACCGCCGACCTGATACTTGTTGGGATTCCCCGGCACCGTGTTATGCGTCGCCCCTTCGAGCTCCAGGCCGTACCAGCCACCGGCGGCACTGATCATCTGCACGTTACCGCGCTTGTCCACGCGGGCCGCGCTTGCGGCCGTAGCCCCCACCACGACAGGCCTCGGTCGCGGCGATTGGTTCCAGATCACTGCCACCTGTTCGTTGTCCTTGTCCAGAACAATCCTGACGACGTCGTTGTTTTGCTGCATCGTCGCCTTTCGTGTGCCGGCAAAATACCTGGTCACAACCTGCAAGGCTGCCAGCGCCGGCCTTGCCGTGCCGTCGTTGCGAACGAGGCCGAAAGCCTCCCGGCCCTGCGCCAGAACGGGCTCGTCCCTCATCTTATAAAAAGAGATCCTGTCCACTCCTGACGCCAGCGCGTAGGCAGCGGCCTGGACGACGAACGACGCCTGCTCGTCCAGTGTAGCGCGAAACCGATCCCGCGTGAGTGGCCCCGCCGGGTCGTTCCACGGCGCCACGTTGGTCTCGTTGATCCACACAGGCTTGTCGAAACCGTACTGATTCATAATACGATGGAACAGCATCGGTATGTCGTAGAGGGCCCTGGGATCGTTGTATAACTGAAGCACCGCTACGTCGAAATACCAGTTGTTAGCCCTCGCCGTGGGGTCGTCCCTGGCTACGTCCAGCACTCGCTTGAAATACTGCTCGCGCCCATACTGCTCGTCCCACCAGTAGGTCAGCCCTGCCATCAGTATCTTGCTGCTGGGATTTGCGGCCTTTGCCGCCTGATAGGCAACTTTGAGCAGTTGGTAATAGTCGGCCACGGAACCGCTCCAGGTATAGCCCGAGCTGCCGGCGTCCCAGACGTCCGGCTCGTTCCATATGATCCACTGGTCGATCTTGCCGCGGTACACGGTCACGATCTTCTTGACGAACTGCCCCCAGTAATTGCTGGGATGATCGTACGGCAGGTAGAGGTTCGCTGGAGGATCGAAGGGTCTGCCCGTTCCGTTGGCCCACCTGGGGACGTTCACGAGGGTGCCTACGATCTCGCGCCCGCTCTTCAGCTCGTCGGCCAGAACGCCGTCGGGAAAGAAATAGGGACTCCACTCATCTGGCGAGTTGGGCTGGAGGTGGTGCCACCAAAAAAGGACGCGCTGCCAGCGCACGCCGGCCTGTGCCGCCTGCCCGGGAGCGCGGAACGCCTCGACCGCGCCAAAGCGGGCCTCCTGCTCGGGGGAAGCAAGCGCCGTCCTTTGTGGCAAAGCCGACGGCACGAGGCCAAGCCACAGCACCAAACCTGCGACGGCCGCCAAGTGTGCCCACGGCCTCGAGCTATGCTGTTCAGACAAAACTCTTGAGCTAATCAAGTCCGCCAGCCTATCAAACGGGCGATTCAAGTGTTCATGCTACCCTGCGCCTGGCCAAGTGTCAAGGTTTTCCAAAAAGCTCCGAAAGTTCAGAAAGTACTATTGACATGGCCCTCTTGGACTTGTAAAATAGCCTTGGGTTGGTTACTTAGTTCGTGGGATGGGAGCTTAGTTGGTGTACCAAGGAGGTTGGTTCATGAAGCGTGCATTTGCCAGCAGGATCGGAATCGTCGTCCTCGTCATCGTCGTGGCAACGGCAGCGGGACTGTTGACGATGGGGCTATCGTTGTCCCCCGGTAAGTCAGTGTCGGTGTCCGCCGCGCCTCTGCAAAACGTAACTTATTCTTCGAGCTTTCAAATCCAAAACCTCGACTCGTCCGGGCCGGCTCAGATCAGAATCGAGTTCTACGACACCGCGGGTACCTTGGTCGGCAGGATTCCCACCGATCCAAATGCTACAGTCACAATTGCAGCAGGTAGCTCGCAGGACTGGCAGGCGGACGCACTTCCCGTGACCAGTGGCTTTGCGGGATCGGCGGTGGTGATCTCTGACAAGCCCATCGCGGCGATCAGTAACGAGCAGACCTCTGGGCCCTGGGTCATGAGGGGCGCCCACGACGGCGTCATCAACACGGGTACGACGATGTTCATCCCGTCGGCAATGAAGAACAACTCCAGCTACAACTCCACGCTGTTCATTCAGAACGCGGGGACGGCCGATTCGACGAACACGGTCCTCGAGTACCGGGATACCAGTGGCGCTCTCGTCCGCACAGACCCGGCCGTGTCGATCAAGGCCGGTGCCAGCTACCACCTGCCGCTAAGCAGCCACACACTTCTCGGCGGCAGTGCCACGGCCAGGTTCGTCGGCTCAGTGAGGGTAACTTCCGACCAACCTCTGGCGGTGGCTGCTAACCACACCAACGACGTGTTGCTGTACAGCACTTCAGGGTTCGCCAGCGGAGCGCAGCGGATCTTCGCGCCGCTTATGATGAACAACAACGCCGGCTGGAACACCGACATAATGGTGATGAACGTCGGCACCGCGGCCGCAAACGTGCGCTTCCTCAAGAACGGAACAACGGACCTAGGCGTCCAGTGGACCCTGGCCCCGTATCAGGCCAGCTATATGGAGGCTCCCATAGCGGGCATGGACCGGGTTGGCTCATTGGTCGTGCAGGGTCAGTCCGCTTCGGACAGACTCGTCGGCATCGTGAACGAGAGGCACACATCAGGCAACGCGATGTCCTACAAGATGTTCACCGGTGGCACCAGCAAGGTATTCGCCCCCCTGATTATGAACAACAACAGGGGTTGGTACACGAGCTTCCAGGTCCAGAACGTGGGCACGGTCGATACCTGGGTGAAACTGATGAGGAATGGCACGACGCAAGTGGATCGGCAGTTCGTCCCGGCGGGCTCGTCCACAACTTGGATATACCCACTGATTGGAACTACTAGCGGCTGGTTCGGAGCGTTCAGCGCGGAGGCGGAGACGACCACGGCCCAGCTCGCGGGAATAGTGAACGAGCAGTGGCTCGACGCCAACTTGAATTCGTATTCCACCGGCGACTACTCGATGGTCTACGAGGGCACGAACCAGTAGCACACGCGCAGTGGAAGAGATGCTTTCCAAGGGCCGGCCATTGTATGGCCGGCCCTTGTTCGTGGTCTTTCTGCTTACACCAATTTCGTGTGGATGCGCGCTGAATTACGCTGGTTGGGGAGCTCGGCAATACTGACGTCGCGGCGCTAAAGCAACCGCTTCTCCGAAGGACTCCGGACTCCTTCGGAGAAGCGGTCCCTTCAGGGCCGCGATGCCTGCCCCAGCACAGCGCCGACAAGATAGGATGCATCCAAAGGTGTTTGGCGTCACCGCCAGCGGATCAGCACCATTGCCCAGGCTATCTCGCTGGCGGTAGTGAACACGCGAATCGCCAGAGGCGTCGCCACTGCTACGGGCACGGGAACCCACTGGGTCAGGAGCACCGCCAGCGCGAGCTCGGTGATGCCGAACCCGCTCGGCGCTATGTACACGATCATCGATACCGCGCCGGTGACGACGTACGCGCCCAGCATCGCCGGCAGCAGCGTCAAAGGCACAGCGTAGACGCTCCTCATCACAAAGAACGCCATCACGCCGGCGATCAACCAAGCGACCATATACCAGGCGAGCCAGCAGAAGACACTCCTCGTGCGTATCGACCCCGCCCGGTCCATTGGCCGCTTGGCTAGCTTGGCAGAAACGAAGTTGAGCCCTCGGACGAGTACGCGAGGGTGCAGGCACGCCGCGAAGACGATGGCGACGACGGCCAGAACGGTCCAGTTCGAGCTAATGCTCTCCGGTAAGGACACGAACGGGACCAGGACGAGCATCACCAGCAGCACCGATACGCCGACGATGGCCGTCTCCAAGGCGATTGCGATGGAGGTGACGACCTCCGAGAATCCTTCGAGGCGATACAGGTACAGACGGCTGCCAATCCCCCAGATGCCGCCAGGCAGGCGCCGCGCTGCGTTGGACACGATGTAGATTCTGGCGTTGGTGCGGAAACTCCCAGACGGAGCCACGCTGGAGAAGATCAGGTGCCACGTTAGCGTGGCGGCACCCAGGGACAGGGAATAGGAGACGAATGCTATGACGAGGGGCACCCAATCGATGGTCCACGTGATGGCGGAGGCCTGTTCCCAGGACAGGTAGATGAGCGCAGCAAAACCCGCCAGCGATACGCCCAGAACCAGCAACGGCGCCACTGTCTTCATCCGATTCATTTCAGCATCTTTGTCCCCAGATCGGGATTACGCCCCCTCATCAACCCCCCATCCTCTCACCATCGGCAGGCGTGCCACGGTCGGCCAGCGCCGCCAAAAACCGCTCGGCCATTCGATCGAAGGACCAGTGCTCTTGCACGTATCGCCTGCCGCCCAGGCCCATTGTTTGCCGGATGTCCGGCCGTTGCACCAGAAAGTTTACACAGCCTTCGAACTCCGCGTACGTGCGAAAGAACAGTCCGCCGTTGCTTCGTACACAGTGGCCTGCTGTGACGGCGCAGTCGGAGTGCACCAGCGCCGGTTTGCCGTACAGCCATCCTTCCATCAGTACGATCGAAAAGCTTTCGTTGACGGACGGCTGAACCAGAATCGTCGCCGCGGCAAACGCGTCCGCCTTGTCGCACTCGGGCAAAGCGCCCAGGTCGACGATGTGCTCGCTGAGAGAAGAAGGAAGGTCTGCTTTGCCCGGGCCTATCAACACCAGCTTCAAGTCGCCGCCATTCCTTCGCTTGTACTCGCCAAAGTAGCTCAGCAGCAATGGAGTGTTCTTCTGGTCCGCTTTCCTACCCACGCAAAGCATAAACTCGCTCCGAACGCGGTGTCTCTCCCGAAAGGACGCCGTGCTGCCGCCCGTCACGGCGTTCACGCCTGCCCCAATGAGCGCAAGCTTGCCCTCGTCCAGTCCGTAAAGTCGCTTGGCCAGGTGGAGCTCTTCCTCTGTCTGGAAGAGCACCCCCCGCACGTTCTCGAACATCCGCCGGTAAACCCCCAAACGAGCCGTCGGCTCGTCGTGCAAGCTAGGTATCAGATAGGAAATGCCGGGCCTGCTCGCGGCGCCCCAGTACGACGTCCCGCACCAATAAGGCCAGAACACGTAGCAGCCGTATCTCTCGGTCGTCCCAATGAAATCGTAGAGGGCCTGGCTATTAATGATGTTCGAGACGAATTTGAGCTCCTCGTCCTCGGACAGGGGGCGTTTGCGCTGGAGCTTCTGTCGAAGTGACTCCACAGTCTCGGCATCGCCGCGACTTACGCGAAAGCGACGAACAGGCACCCCGTTTACCCGCGATTCGCCTTCAGGGTAGTGGTCTTCGTACCAGTTGGAGCCACTGTCTTTGCCGCATGTCGTCAGGACCTCGACGTCGACGCCTCGGCGCTGCAGATTCTCGACCAGCCATCGAGCCATCGTCTCGGCGCCGCCCAGCACATCGGGGCCGTACCAAGGCACCACAAAAGCTATCTTCACCCGGCCCTCTATCCCAGTCGCCCCATCTGCTTCCTTAGCTCGTCGACCTCCGCGCGCAATCGTTCCACCTCTTTGGCCAGCGTGTGCTCAGATTCGGACTTGCACGCCAGCGTCTTGAGCGCTTTGAGCACGCTGGCGTTGAAGATCACCTGCTTCTCGCACATTTTGTCCAGGTAGAACCGCACAAGGCTGTGCAGGGGCTTGCGAAGTCGCGCGAGCAGTTGGTCCGAGAGTGTGCTCGACGGCCTCATCAGGTCGCCGATGAATATCTTATCGTGCCAGATTTCCGCCTGCTCTAGACTGTCGCGCAGATCCTCCTCCAGTGGCCCGTCGTCCGCTCCTCTGACGCCGGAGTACAAAGGTCCGGTAGAGCCCCTACGCTGGCGAATCTTTTCCCTGATTTGCTGCATTATCTCGACGACGTTTATCTGGTCTTGCTCGTCGGCGCTCGCCGTCGTGGGGATATCCCTCTTATCCTCGACCACCTCTAACGCCTTTCTAGATAATCCTTGATTGCGCCGACGACCGTGGAAATCTGCTCGTCGGTCAGCTCAGGATACATCGGCAGCGACAACACGGTCCTGGCAACCTGCTCCGTGATAACCAGGTCGTCGCCAGGGCGAGAGTAGGGCGTGAAGGCTGCCTGCAAATGAACCGGTATCGGATAATGTATTCCCGTCTCGACACCGCGCTCGGAAAGCCAGTGGCGAAGCTCGTCTCTCTCCCTGGATCGTATCACGTACAAATGATACGCGTGCTTCGCGTAGGGCGCCTCCTTGGGCAACGTCAAGTCGGATTCACCCAGGAGCTCGGTGTAGGTCGCGGCGTGCCTGCGTCTGAGCTCGTTCCACGTACTGAGCCTCCTCAGCTTGATCCGCAGCACGGCCGCCTGCAGCTCGTCGATCCTGCAATTATACCCCATTACTGGGTGTACGTACCGCGTTTCCTGGCCGTGGTTGCGCAGCAGGCTCACTTGGCGAGCCACGCCCGGATCGTCGGTCACAACCATGCCGGCTTCGCCATAGGCGCCCAGATTCTTCGAAAAATAGAAGCTGAAGCATCCAGCATCGCCAAGGGAGCCTGCCGGCTTGCCCTTGTAAAGCGCCCCGTGTGCCTGGCACGCGTCCTCGACCACACGCAGATCGTGTCTCCTCGCCACGTCCAAAAGCGGATCCATATCCACCGGCTGCCCGTAGAGATGGACAGGTAAAATGGCTTTCGTGCGGCGATTGATCTTCTTCTCCACCTGCGCCACGTCCATGTTACACGTGTCGGCCTCGACGTCCACCAAAACCGGCCGCGCGCCCGCCTGGATGATAGCTTCGACGGTGGCGATAAACGTGTGGGAAACCGTGATTACCTCGTCCCCCTCCCGAACCCCCACGGCTCGCAACGCCAGGTGCAAGGCGTCGGTTCCCGAGTTCACGGCGCAGCCAAATCGTGTTCCGCAGAAGTCCGCAAACTCGCGCTCGAAGGCATCGCAGTTCTTGCCCAGAAACAAGTGCATCGTATCGAGGATCTCGTCCCAGCTTGCGCGAATCTCATCCCTGAGCGTCTGGTACTGCGCGCGCATATCAACCAGGGGTATAGCGCTGGCCATTATGGAACTCCTTCGATGTCGTCGTAGGGCGACCAACCGTACGGTCGCGGAAAGAAGCCTTTGATGCAGGTCAGTTCGGACACCATCTTCAAGAGCCTTGCGGGATTGCCTGCAACGACCGCTCCTGCCGGCACGTCCCGCGTCACCACCGATCCGGCACCCACCAGGCAGCTCCGCCCCAGCACGACACCCGGCAAAATCGTGGAGTTAGCGCCAATACGCGCCATAGCTTCCACCTTGGGGCCACCCAGGCACTCCTTGTACCGAGGACAGTTCATTGGATGGAGATCGTCTGTGAACACGACGCGCGGCGCAATGAACACGTCGTCGTCCAGCGTGACCATTTCCAGAAAACAGGCCGAATGTACCTTAACCTTGTTGCCCAGCCTGTTACCAAACTCAAGAATCGTATTCGTGCCAATGGAAACGACGTCTCCGATGACGTTGTCCTCTCTGATCGAGACCCCCTGGCCGGTCTGGAAGCCATCGCCGATGACAGTACCCGCGTAGATGGTTGTGAAGGGTCTAATTATGGCATTCCTGCCGATCGTGAGCGTCAGCTCGCCGGCATCGCGTCCACGCGGCGGCTTGCCCAGGATGCACGGCCCCTCGATGACTGATCCGGGGCCGATCGCCACGCCCTCGTAGATGCGGCAGTCGTCGTCGATTGTAACGTCCGGAAAACGGGCTTTCATTGCCTGATCCTGATGCTGTTCAACAAAACGCCCAGGTCTCGCTGGTCGGAGCTGATCCGCAGAGCTTTGGGATTCCAGGTCTCTGCCACCAATTCTAACACAGGCGAATCGGTATGTACACGGTTGGCCGGTATGGGAACACGGTACACGTGAAACTCTTTGGACAGGACGTAATCGCCAAGTGACTCGCCATTCAACGATACGCTCATCTTCGCCACCGGCAGGTATCCTGGTCTACCACCGGCTGCCTTCAACAGAAGCTCGGCCGGTCGCGAGAAGTCCCATTTCGGCAGTGCAACACGCGTCGCGCCGGCCGTCCAGCGCACTTTGCCAACGCCATCTGCGTCGGCCGAAGGATATAGACCCGAAACAAGATTGCCTCCACTGTCCAGGTCAACCTCTAGCGCCACCGCTTCTGGCTGCTGTCCCGCAGGCACGAACTCATAGACGTCCGCGATGCCTACGAACGATTCGACCCTTTCTGGGAGTCTGTCGACTGCTAGCTCGGCTTCGGGGAGCACGATTGTATGCGTAGCAAGATAGCTCAGTCCATTAGCACCTGCGGGTGAGGGCCACTCATTGGAAGTCGTCGCCCAGAATATCCTGCGGCCCTCTGAGCGCCATTTGTCCACCAAGGCTGGAAGCCTCCCGTCGGCGAGCGACTCCTTCGGCAATTCGAACACGGTTCGGTCGAAAATGTACTGCAAGGGCGTGGCAAGCCGGCCGCCCGCCACCGACGATTCCACCAAAATCACGCCGTCTTCTGGGAGAGATGCTGCCATCCTGGCCAACTGTTGCTCGGCCCCCTTGAGCTCCACGTGCCCAAGAAAAGGCAGGTTGGGCTGTACCAGCGAACCGACCAGGACAAGTCCCAGGGCGATAGCGACGGTGTCATTCCTTAACGAAAGTGTACGCGTCCTTCTCAGGCTCACAATGGCGTAGGCGGCGAAAAGAAATAACAGCGGAATAGTAAGGTACATAAACCTGCGGCCGGCCCAAAAATGCACAGGGGCCGCGAAGTTGCTGAAAAGGTAAAGCGATGTGATAGGTATGGCAACCAGATGTACGAATGCCTGTGCACGATCAAAATCGCGCAGTGCAGCCCTGACGAAACCGGCGAAACCCAACAGCAAGCCCAGCGGCGACACATACCAGGCCAACGTGACCAGGCTGGAAGGATTGTCGATACCGGTGCCAGTCGCGTTCTTCGCCAGTTCAAGCCCTACGAATGGCGAGCCTCCATGGGAGAGGTAGCCGGCGAGCGCGGCCACGGTCGGCGTGGCGACAAAGACAATCGGCAGGGCCATTGCCAGAGCTCCTGCGGCCTTCGTGGCCACCCCACTCCTGCCCAGCCTGAGCACGAAGACGCCTCCGGCAGCAAGAATCAAGAGCAAGAGAAAGGCGATCATGAAAGGGCCGGATAACTGGGATGGAAGGAGGTGGATAACGGCGGCAAGTAACCCAAGAGAAGTGAAAACAGTATTGCTTATGTTGTTGAAGCTATAAATAGGGGCGGCTGTGATAGCATGCAGCACCGCGTGAGCGGAGACCAGGGCGTAAGAAGCCAGGAGATACCAGTAGTACGCCCGAAAGCGCTTGAGCGCCACCTCCGCCAGGATGAACAGGCCCACGGCGACTGGCAGAGCCAGCAAATCGATCTTGGCCAGATGCACGAGACCAAGGGCCACTCCGGCCATCGTCGCGAAAAAGCGGCTTTCGAGTCTAAGCATCATAACGAACGCGTACAGCCCGGCCAGCAACAGGAACTGGACCAGCGCCTCGGCCATCGGGAACCTGGAGAACCAAACCTGGGCGACTCCGATCGACGTGAGAAACGCCGCCAGCAACCCTGCAGAAGCGCCGAACAGCCTCTTCCCGAGAAAGTACAGGCTCAGAACGCCCAGGAGCCCGAATAGCGGTGTCGCGTACAGACCAAGCTGCAGGCCCCCGAGACTGTAGAGAATGGCGATCCACACCGGAAACAGGTGGAAGCCGTGAGAAGCTACCGTTCCGCTCTTCTGGTCTAGCAGGTAGAACCCGGAGAACCGCCTTTCACTGGCCTCCGGCGCGCCAGGCGTGCTGAATAGCAACGCTCTTTGGTCTTTGGTGAGACCGACCGTGGCCGCATCCCTGACAAGGACCGACCCCTGGCGAGCGATCGTGACCCCGGCATTGACGTACACCCCGGAGTCCAATCCGCCCAAAATGTACTCGAAGGGCTGTCGATAGAGTAGAGCGGCAACGGCTATCAGCACGGCTATGCCGATCAGTTCCAGACCCTCCGCCTTGAAGCGAAGTTGGAACAAGGCACTTGTAGCCGCTCCGCCCACGGAGCGCGGGCCCGTCTGTGCTGCGATTTCGTCTGCCTGGCAATCCTCATCGCCGGACGAACGGCTACGCGCACCCTGAAGGGTGCGGCTACGGTCCGAGCCCCCCGCCCACATGCCGTTTTTGGCCGAAGCCAGGAAGACCACAAGGGCCACGACGCAGGCGAAGAGGAAAGCGCCAACGGCCAACGCCAGCAGCGAGAAGATGCCGAGCTCAGCCAGAAGCAGCCCAAGCCACGAAAGCACGAGGACGACGGCGGCCACGGCGATGAACACCCTCTCGCACGCTCCAAGGTTCTCGATGCTCTGGCCAATATTCACTTCCTCGCGCAAAGAACTATCGATCCGCCGCATTGGCGCAGTATCCTTTGCTGGAGCCTTTCTCTATCCGAGCGTGGCTTTGGCAGCGCGGAGGACACGCTACCGCCCTGCTTTCCCACGAGCCGCCTTAGCAAGAGCTTCGGGTGGCACAGTAACCAGCACAACCCCCGAAACCCTCTGTGGTGGCCAGGGATTCCGTTCATCAACTGCCTCGGGTGGCGCAGCAACCAGAACAGCGAATCTGGGGATCTGCCATTGCCAGTGATGCCAAGCTCCATGCTCCAGGACCTTAGATCGTCGTCGGAGAGATGGTAGGACTGCCACGGGAAAACCTCGATTTCGCTAAACCCAGCCTGCTGAAACGCGCGATAATGCTCCGCAAGATCGTAGCGACGCTCGTTGATGCCACAGGCAAGCTCCTCCGAAGCGGCAAACAAGGCTTCCGCCTCGTTCTGCCACTCCGGGACACACGGCTCGTGGATCGCGAGAAGCCTCCCGCCAGGCTTAAGGATGCGCCGGATGCTCGCCGCCAGAATTTCGAGGGATGTGCTGTGGTGAAGTACGCCGCAGCAGAACACCAGATCGAAAACGTCGTCGGCAAGAGGCAGGTTCTCGCTGTCGCCGATGATCGTTTCGTAGTACACACCCGCCCGCTGCATCAGTGCCCTGGCCCGGCCAAGGCCAACCTGCTCGTCCGGCACGATGTCCACGGCGACCGCGTCGCATCCCATGAGCGCAAAATGCTTGGCCGCCCAGCCCCGGCCCGCGCCCAGGTCGAGGACCCTCTCTCCGCCTTTCAGGTTAGCTATCTCCAAGCCGATGTCGAACTGCTTGGCGAGCTCCACCCAGGGTTCCTCGGGAAAGTATGGCAGAGCGAAGTCGGTTTCGACGCCCGTTTGATCGTAAATGCCCTTCATCTTGTGGTAGTCGACCCAGCCCTGGGCTTCTCTAGCTTTGCTGCTCGACGCCTCGTATTCCAGGTGCAAGAAGGCCATGCCTCTGCCGACCGCGTATCGTCTCTTGCACTCGGTACACTCGAGTAACCCATCGGATAGGCTACTCGTCTCAAGATCGGCTCCGACGGCTTCGATCCGCCCCCGGCACCCGGGGCATCTCACGATTTCCAGCGATCGCAGCCTCATTCAGCTCCTCACTCGGATATCACTTCTTCTAGAATATCGCGGTACTTGCGCTCGATCGTAGGCCAGGTGTAGTTAGCTGCAACGTACTCCCTGCCGTTAATGGCCAGACGCTGCCTCAATGCGGCGTCGCGGCACAGCAGCCCAAGGCATTCCTTGTACTCGTCATATGTGGCGTAGTATAGCCCTCCATCGCTGCGCTGGCAATGCTCACGCAGCACCTCGCAGCGACCGTTGACCAGCACAGGCTTCTCGGCGAGCCAGGCTTCCAGCGTCGTGAGCGAAAGGCTCTCATAGTATGAAGGAACGATCACAAGACTGCTCGCCCGCAAGCCGGCAACCTTCTCTCCTTCGGAGACGAAACCTAGACTGACAATGTCGGGATGGTGCGGCACTGGCATATTCTCCTTGCCCATCAGCACCAGCTTCAAGTCGATCGGGTTCTCCTGCTTGAATGAGATGAAGTCGTCAAAGAGCTGCTGGCAACCTTTCGACTGGTGCACACGGCCCACGTACAGCACAAAGGGCCCGGCGATATTGTTTGCTCGCCGAAACTCGTCGGGCTCCATTCCTGGCTGGAGGTCGACACCCGTTCCTACCACTTGGCTGGGAATGTGAGCATTGCCGAACCTCTTTTGCACAAACCGGCATTCCGCCTCGGTGTTGTAGACCAAGAAGCGCGGCAGGTGGAACGTGGTCCGAAAGATATCCAGGTAGATTTGTGGCTCGTTGTGCGCCGTCGGCACGAGAAGGCTCTTTTCCGGCACCAACTGCAGGCCGAAGAAAGTGGGAAAATACAGGTAAGTAAAGAAGATGAAGGCGTCGAACTGTTGCCTGCTCGCGCGAATGAACCCCAGTAGATCCGGACTGTACGGCCCTTGCCTCTCCATCCACTCCAGCTCGTCGAGATACGAGTGCGGCTGAATGAAGACCTTCTCGGAGAACCGGGTGAAATCATCGACATCGCGGGTCTTCCCGACGGCGAACCTGTGTACCACCACGTCGTTGATGACCTCCAGGCCCGGCGGAAAGCTGTTCTCCCAGGTGAGGTAGTCCAGGGCACACGTGGTCACCACGTGGACCTCGAAGTACTTGGCCAGGTGCTCCGCCACCCAGCGACAGAGCGTCTCCGACCCGCCATTGACCTCACACCCGTATCTTTGAACGACGAAAGCGATCTTCATCTTAGCCAAATCTCCGGCCCAGCATCTCGGCGATGGCGGCCTTGAGCTTATGCTCGGTGAACATCGACGCTCGCGCAGCGCAGGCGGACTTGAGCCCGGCGTACGAATCCCCGTCCGACAGGGTCTCGTGTATCGATCGCGCCGTTGCCGCGTGGTCGTCTTTACGCACGATCAAACCTGCCGTGCCCAATACCTCCGGTATGGGTGCAACGTTATTAGCAACCACCGGGACTCCAAAGAACATGGATTCCACGATGGGAACACAGAAGCTTTCCCATTCGGATAGGCACAGCGAGAACCGGGCGTGCCTGTACAGGCTCGACAGTACCTCGGGGTTCGTCACCCTGCCCGTGAAGACCACATCTTCCTCGAGCTTCAGGCGCCTAACCACGTCCCGCACGTGTCCAAAGTAGGAAGCGGCAATCTCCGTCTCGCCAACGATGAACAGCTTTATGCCTGGCCGCCACTTCTTTAGCTCGCCAAAGGTCGTGACCAGGTCCACGATGGACTTCTGAGGCACGACTCTGCCAACGAATAGAAGGTACTCGATCCGCCCCAACAACGCCGACAGCTCCGCGTCGTCCGTCCCCAGGTGCTTCGTATCGACGACGAGGGGGATCTTCTCGATGTTGGCGTATCCGTTCGCCCTGGCGACATCTCTGGCGTAGTCGGAGTGGACCACACAGACGTCGGCGTCGGCGGCGAAGTCCTTGAAGGCGAGCTCGCCCTTGCTGCAAAGCTCCTCCAGGTGGCTGTTGTAGCCACTGAACAGCCGGGGTGGCGAGACCCCGTGGAAGTCGACGACCTTCCAGTCCCGGCTGGACTTCAAACACTGTAGGGTTTCCGAGTAGATGGAGTAGTGATACCACAGTATGGCTTTGCCGCGAGAGTTGTAATAGCGCCAGTGAAAGTGGGGATAGCCTCTGACCCTGGTGAGGTTCTCGGCGTAGATCTCGACCGAAAAGCCGAGCTCGCCGAGCAGGTCGGATAGCGTGCGGATGTAGTTGCCGATGGCGTCGCCCTCTTCGAAGCTGGCCGTGACGATGCTTACTTTCACGAAAGTCCCCGCAGAATGTCCACGTACCTCTGTGTGATGCGCGGCCAACTGAAACTGTTCAGTACATACCGTCTACCGTTGGCCCCCATTTGTCGGGCCAGATTTCCGTCGCCAAGCAAAAGCGAGACGCACTCCTCGAACTCGTCGTAATCACGGAAGCACAGGCCGCCGTTGCTCGTGGTGCAGTGATCACTCGTCACGCCACAGCCGGCGTGTACCAGCACCGGGGTCCCCTGGACCCAGGCCTCCATTATCGACAGCGAGAAGCTCTCGTGTACGGACGGCTGGCACACCAGGCTTGCCGCCGCGTAGGCGCCACACTTGTCATCCTCGGACAGAAATCCGAGGTCGACGATATCCGCCGCGCTATCCGGAGAGAGGCCGGCCATCCCCGAGCCCGCCAGCACCAGCTTTAGCTCGCCAGGGTACCGCCGCTTGAACCGGGAGAAGTATTCCAGGAGAAGGGGCGTGTTCTTACCCGGCTCCCGTCGCCCAACATACAGCAGAAACGGCTCCGGGAGCTTGTACTTGGCCCTGAAGCTGGTTGCATCGCCCGTCACTTCCGTGTCGACGCCACCTCCCACCAGATGGCATCGTTTCGGATCCAGGTCGTACAGCCTGAGCGCCAGCTCCATTTCCGGCCTCGACAAGAAGACCAATCCGGCTGCCGATTCGAAAACGGCCCGATAGGGCCGCATGTAGGCGTACGGCTCGTCGTGCAGGCAAGGGATCAGCAGCGAGCGCTCTGGGCAGAGCGGCAAAGCCCAGCAGGTCGTGCCGAACATGTAGGGAATGAAGACGAAGGAGTAGCTGCGCCTGTTGTCGGCGATAAAAGCGCACAGGGCATCGCTGCGCACGATTTCTTCGACGAACTGCTGCTCTTCGGCGGCGGATACCGGCAGCCGATTCATCAGCTTGAGGTTGATGGAGTCGAATAGCCGCTTGTTCCTACGCCTAACGCCGAACCGTCTAACCGTGACCCCGTTCTCGTGATACGTCCCCTCCCGGTAGAAGTTATCGCCCCAGTCGGCGTAAAAGTCCTTGACGCACGTCGTCAAGACCTCCACGTCCAGGCCATCGGCGCTGAGCGCTTCCGCGAGCTTGCGGCACACCATCTCGGCACCACCTGGGATATTCGGGCCGTACCAGGGGACGACGAAGGCGATTCTGTCCAATCTCACCAGCCTACCGACGGAAACATCCAGGGCATCAACCCTTCACAAACACGTACCATCGAGCACCCCGTTGATGAAATCCACGTACCCCCGGGCAGTTTGCGCGAAGTCGTGCTCGAGTCTCACGTACTCGCGGGCCGCCCGCCCCATCCTTTCCCGCTCGGCCCCATCGGCGGCCAGATGTTCGAGTGCAGCCGCCACGCCGTCGATTTCTTCCTCGTCCACAAAAACCTTGAGGCACGACCCGTCCGGCAGCTCGGCAAACGATCCAACGTGGGAGACTATCACCGGTTTGGCGGCTGCCATGCACCTGAGGAGAATGCCTGACGTTTCTCCGCAAGTAGGATAGCGCAGGTTGACGCAGACGTCGCTGGCCTGAATATGCCAGTGAAGGCTCTGCTTGTCGACGAAGCCGGTTATCCTCACGCAGTCATCCAATGCAAGCTCTCGCACCAGTGATGCAACATCGTTTCCGGGAGGTATCTCGCCGACGATGAGCTGCATCGAATCCGGGAAAGAGCGATGGAACCTCGCAAAAGCTCTCAGCACCACGTCCAGCCGCTTTTCTGGCGTCGCGAGACCGAAAGTGCCGACGACGAACGTGCTCTCGCGGATGTCCAGCGATGTCCGGCTGGCAGACTCGGAATCCGCTATCGCCATGCCGTGTGGTACCCTGGCCACGGGTGTTGTCGGGTGGGAGCTCTGGATCAGCCTCTTCGAGAACTCATTGTGGACGATGAGCCCCAGGCTCGAGTCGATCGCCCGCTCGTTGAGCGGGTAACGAAGCGTGGGATTATCCCACCGAACCCTGATGGCTGCCCTGGCCGCGGCGGTTCCCTCGGCGCCATAGGCATAACCCATCTCACGCACATATCCGGCATAATCACGCCTGGAGGCGTTCGTTTCCAGAACGAAAAGGTGAAGATTGTAATCGTGCAACACCGTTATGCCGGGGTGTCGCAGCAGCGTGCGGTAGATGAACTCGTGGCAAGTGTGGTTGCCCATATGGTAAAGGGCAACATCGTACGCTTGCCGCTGCCACATCCCGCCGAAGGCTCGGAAGTTGTGGACGGCGAAGTTCTCGGTGATCTCGCGATTGCTGGGAGCAACGTCGTCCACGAACAGATCTATCTCGGCGTGCTGGGCGACGTATGGTAGCAGCTCTTCGCTGTAGTCGGAGATGCCGGATTTCTGCGGGTTCAGCGGACTGAAGTAAGCGATTCTCATCACCGTGCTCACCGGCCCGCGCGTGGCCCGGTTTCGTGCTGTGGCCGGGGCGAGGCGCCAGGATCGCCATCCACGCTCTCTCTAATCTTACGAAGCTGGTAGCCGAGTGCAGCAAGATCGCGCGTGAGCTCGACGCCTTTCCTGTCGGCGTGGATACCAATCTGCTCGACCTCGTCCAGACATCGGCGCAACTCCGTAAGCCTGTCTTCCAGTTCCACCAGATAGTCGACCATCTGGGCATTGAACCGGTTTTGTTGCTGAATCAATTGCCGGACATACCATTTAGTCGAAACCCAGTTCCACGCCTCGCGGAATCGAACGATGATGGGGCCTGCGAGTGGCACACTTGATACAAAAGGCTGCTCAGCTACATGTTGAATCTCCCGCAGCCTGGCCAGCCGCGAAGTCGCCACTTCGATCCGCCCGTCGGAGTCGCCGAAAAGCTCGTGGGCGCGTTCTCGCAAACGGCCGAGGGCGCTTGCCACCTCTGCGCTATCCTCCGCCGACGCCTGCAAGCCGCGTGTGAGCGGCAGCTCCTCTGCGACCTCGCGATAGACCCTGACCAGGGCCTTTCTTTCTTCCGCCGGCCACGTTGGGCTGAGACGATGGGTCTCCGCGGGAAAGAAATCGCCGGCGAGCTGGTCCGGGCTATAGTGCTTGAGCACGAAACGCAAGCGATTGCGATGGTAGAAGTAATAGTAGTTGTAACTGTTGCGGACCGCAGATGCCGATTCGTAATGAATGCCAACCGCCGTTGGCACGTACAAAACCTTGAAGCCAGCCATCTTGATGCGCCGGCAGAGGTCGGTCTCCTCGAAATAGGCGGGGTAGAAAGTCTCGTCAAAGCCGCCTAGCGACTGCAGAACCTCGCGCCTGATGGCGAGGGCTGCGCCGGTGACGTAATCGACGTCTCTAAGCCGGTCGTACCGGCCCACGTCGAGCTCGCCGTAGCCGTAGTGATCGGAAAGTGCCACCGGGTACTTAAGTATGCCGCCCGCGTGTTGGATAGTGCGGCCGTCGCCGAACAGAAGCTTGCTGCCGACGATGCCGGCGTCCGGATTGTCGACGACGGCCTTGACAAGCTCGCCGAGCCACTCACGTTCCACCACCACGTCGGGGTTCACAACAACGATGATGTCGCCGGTGGCCCTGGCGAGGCCCGCATTGACGCCGCCTGCGAAGCCAAGGTTCCCATCGTTCTTCAAAAGCTGGGCCATAGGGAAGTTGGCTTCGACGATGCGGACGGTGTTGTCAGTCGAGGCGTTGTCGACGACGATGAACTGTGAGATCGGGTAAGTAGACCTCAACAGCGCCTCGAGGCACCCTTTGATATGGGCCTCGCTGTTGTAGGTGACGATGATGGCCGAGACTGAAGTGCCCATGCTTACTCCGACCAGATCTCGTAGACGACCAGTCCCAATTCTCTAGTATCGGAGTTTATGCCCAGTCGAGCCGGCACGGCCGGTGGCTCGACCTCGATGGTAACATCGGCCCTCCCACATGAATCGGCACCCAGGGCGAAGGATAAGCACTGAGTTTCCGGACCATGAAGCTGGAACTCGCCAAGCACCGCGTCCCTTAGCAAAACACGCCCCTTAAGCTGACGGAACGCCGCGTTCGGATCGGCCGCCTTGAGAAACAGGCCGCACGCGTGCTGTGGAACGACCATCGCCAACGAGGCCCGGGGGGCCGTCCAGCGGAATCGGGGGATGGTGCCCTCAAGAGGGTACCACCCGTCACGCAACCACTCGGCGTCGTTTTCTCCCACATATATGTGCCAGGGAAGGCCGTTAGCCGATTCAGTGTGCCGGCCAATCGATGGCAGTTGTGAATCCTGGCCATCAGGCCCGGCAGCATCCGTGCCGCCGTCTAAATAACGCGATAGCCCGGCGCTGTCAAGCCAGACGTGTCGTAAGGACACCAGGCCTTCTTCGTGGCTCCCGCCGGATGCGGATCCCCCTGTCATCGAAAACCTGCACTTGTGATGGTACACGTCGATGGGCGACTCAGAGGAATCGCCCGGCCACACGGCAACCGATAGGCTATACGTCCCCTCAAGTAAGGGTAAAGCCGGGTAGGCCGCCTCCAGGATGCCTCGACCCTGTGAAGCGTCGACCTGTCCAGCCACCTTACGGTAAGAAGCTGTGTGCACGGGAGTGCCGTTGGCGTCCAAAATACCCACAGAAAACCTGCAGTCCTGCGGCAAATGCTTATCTTGGAAGCCGTAATATATCCGGATCACCACGTCGTCGCCGGTGCCAAAATCGCGCCTTTCGAAACGATCTTTGCCAAGGAGCTTTACATCGAGTATCTGGATACTACTTGGGTTAGCTTCTGCACTGCGCTGGCTGGCGCGGGCTTGAACGCCAGACGAGTGACGCTGGTCCCGCTCGGCAGCTTCCTGGTGGACCTCGACCTCGCACAAGTAATCGAACACCACTTTCTTGCTTTCGCTGATCGATCTGATCTTACCCTTGTCGATCCAAATGGCGCGATTGCAGAGGTTCTTCACCAAACCTAACGAATGGGACACGAAGACTATCGTCTTTCCCAGGCTCTGGAAGTCGCGCAATCTTTCCATGCATTTGTCCTGGAAAGCTTTATCGCCCACGGCAAGCACCTCGTCGATTAGCAAGATATCCGGATCGACGTTTATCGCGACCGCGAAGGCTAGGCGCATATACATTCCGGAGGAGTAGTGCTTGACAGGCACGTCGATGAACCTCTCAAGCTCGGAGAACTCGACTATCTCGTCGAACATACTCTCCATTTCGCGACGAGTGAAGCCAAGGAGCGACCCGTTGAGGAAGACGTTGTCTCGACCGGTTAGATCTGGGTGGAAGCCTGCGCCTAGCTCGAGCAGTGAAGAGACCGTGCCGTTCGTGGTAATCTTGCCCGCCGTGGGCTCGATAATTCTCGAAATCAGCTTTAGAATCGTGCTCTTGCCCGAGCCGTTCTGGCCGATTATGCCCAGCGTCTCGCCCTTGCGCACCCCGAAGCTGACGTCTTCCAGTGCCCAGAACTCCTCGCTAGAACCGTTGTCGCTGAAGAGATTCACGACCACGTCCTGGAACGAGCGATGCTTTTCGTGGTGAATGATGAACTTCTTGTAGACGTTGTCCAGGCGGATGATTTCTGGCAAATTCCCTGTCCTCAAATGGTTGCGCGGTGCCGATGTGGAAGCCACTCGCCGCCCCACTTCTGCTCGAACCGTTGCCTGTTGCGATCGAAGATCTGTTGATATTCCGTCGAAGACAGCGTCTTGAAGGTGGCCTTACCAAAGTGGTGAACAAACGCATCCTCGGCGCAAACCACTCGATACCCGGCCAGACGCACCCGGCGCGAGTAATCGTCGTCTTCGAACATCCCTACCTCAAAGCGCTCGTCAATGTAGCCGACCTGCTCGAATACCGAGCGACGGAACGCGACACAGTGCATCGGAAGCATCGCAATGTCGAATACTTCGCCTTCGTGTGGGGTCACGTACTGCTCCGCGAAGGCGTCGATGCCCTCCATCCCGTCGTAGGTTACATCTATTTTCGTCTCGTTCCCTGAGAAGTTGGTTACCGGGCCCACCAGCCCAATTCGCGGATCGCGCTCCAGGTGACGCAACAGCCTTGGCAGCCACCCGTTCGGGACTACGGTATCGTTGTTGAGTAACACAACATACTCGCCGGTGGCGACTGCAAGTCCTTGATTGTTTGCCTTGCCAAAGCCCAGGTTTTCGCTGTTCAGGATAATCTTCACACAATCGACCGTGTGTTCCAAGTGGCGCAAGTAGGTGCGAGTTCCATCGGTGGACGCGTTATCTACGATAATAATCTCAATATCTGGCCAGAGCGAGTTCCGCAAGACGCTATCGATGCACTGCCGCGTGTATCCGACGTTGTTGTAGGTGACGGTGACTATGCTGGCGCGCCCGTGGATGCGCTTGACACCCGCCTCGATAACCTCCATTCGATGCTGCCAGGTATTCTGCTGCGCAAGCTCGATCCTACGGCCGACAAGTTCGGGGTCGGATTCGGCCAGGGCAGTGTCGAGCTTGTTCAGGAAATCCTCGTGGTCGTCGGCGATGTAGAGGAGTCCACGGTACTGGTACAACTCGGGCATCCTGGGTGCCACGACAGGCTTGCCCAGACTCACATACTCGTAGAACTTGACCGGGTCTACTGCCTCGGTTACGTGGTTCACCAGGAACGGAATGATGCAGACATCGAAGTGGTACAAGTAATCGGGCAGAACTCCGTAGGCCTTCTTGCCCAAATAGTGGACGTTGGGAAAAGCCTCCAATTGGCTAATATCGATCCCTGACGTCCAGCCCAGCAGGACAAAGTGGTAGTCCGGGCGACTTCGTGCAAGAAACTGCACCAGTTCGATATCGAACCAACCGGCGATCGCACCGAAGTATCCTACGATCGGGTGGCCAATGCCGTCAAGAAGATCGTTGGGCCGCGCCCGTCGGAAGTGTTCAAAGTTGGCTGCGTTTCGGACGAGTAGGCAGCGGTCGTTTCTCTTGTCGCCCCACTTCTCGAAGAGCCTCTGTGAGCTCACAAGCAGAAGGTCACACTCGTCCACGAGCCACTTGTCGTTCTCCGCAGTTTCTTCATCCCAGCCCGGGAAACCATTCCATTCGTCCATGCAGTCGTACACCATCTTCCATCCGTGCCTCTTTCTGAGCTCTAAAGCGAGTGGTGTCCAGAATGGTAGTTGAACCAGCATCACCGGGTTAACAACGTTGTGTGCAGCGCAGAGTGACTCGATACTTTCAAGGAGCGGATTGACTCTGTGATCGGCTAAGACCTGGCCGTATACGTTGGCGCCACAATGCTCGGCCAGGTGAACCTCGTAGATCCTCTCTCGGAGCTGGTGGGCAACGAATTTCGAAGCGGCGTTCGCCGGACAAACCTTCGCCAGGCTCGCGTAGAACACGCGGTGTCCTCTATCGGCAAACTGAGAGACCACTTGATGCGGACGCTGAAAACCGAAATCCCACTCGAGAATGGTGAAACAGATGATATCTTGGCGCTGCGGCCAGTGGGGGATGGAATCAACGAATGTCCCCGTATCCTCTGGCACCGGTAAGGACTGCTCAGATACATGCGTGTCAAGTGCGCCGGAGTTAGCCTGGTCCTCAGGTGCGCCTATCGACAAAACGCGCTTACCAAGCCGACTGGTAGAAGAAAGCGCCTTCTTGGAGAGATGGTGGAGCGCAAAAATTGGTGTCGCCAAACGCCAAATGCGGCCGGCGTAAACGCCTTCGATTATGCGATCGCGGGCAGCGACTTCCTCCAGCAACCGTGCTCGGTCAGCCAGTAGATGCGTGTTGCCAGACAGAGCTGTCAGGAGTTCGCCGCGGATCGCTTGAAGTTCCTCGGACGACTTCTTTAGCTGCCTCTGTAAAGATCGCTGCTCCCGGTCCCGAGTTGCTATCAACTGCACAAGTTGGTCGCGCTCGCACTGCAAGCATCGGTGCTTCTCTTGCAGGGATTGATGCTCCTGTTGCAGGGATTGGTGCTCCTCTTGCAGAGGCTGGTTTCCTTGGACCACGAGCCGAAGGCGAGCAACTTCTTGCCCTATCGCCTCTCTTTCTTCCAGGAGTTCCTCCACTCGTTCCTGGTGCCCTATCTTCTCGTGGAGCGCCTGCTGAAGGCGAGCGACTTCGCGGAGGAGAGATTCCCTCTCCCCCACGAGTTGCCCCATACGCTGCTGAATTAGACGAAGCTCTGCACGCGGCATCGGATAGGCGACGGCAATGAACTGATAAGTTAGCGCATCTGGGTCTGCCGATAGGGTGTATAATAGCCCCTCCGGAATCATCGAACGATCGTACCGCACTTCAGAAGCGTCAATCACCAATTCGTGCCGATCTAGCCGCCCGACAGCAAACCCAGCATCCTCGAGAAGCTTTTGAAAGCTCTCGCGAGTGTAGAAGTGAAGATGCGTCTCATCCAGCAGGCCGACCTGCTTGTACTGAAAATTGCCGCTCAAGAGCGCCAGACGGACGCTGCCGTGGGCCACATTCGGCAACGACGCGACGATGTAGCCCTCCGGACGCAAGTGTTTCTTCACGGCCAGAAGAACAGACAGCGGGTCTTTGAGATGCTCAAGGAAGTCCGCCGCCACGACGACGTCGAAGCGATCCTGACCGAGTTCCTGAGACAAATCGATCTTCTCGATGTCGCCCATTATGACGCGCTCACAGAAAGCCAAAGCGCGCTCGGCCGCCTTTCCATCTATCTCAACGGCAACCACCTGGCATCCCCTATCCCGCAGAACCCGTGACATATATCCCGTCGAGCATCCAAGCTCGAGTACGCGCTTGCCAACGCCCACCAAGCGAACAACCTTTGCGTGTACGCTGTCGGAGTCGACGTCGATTTCTGTTTCGTACCGTGTGTACGCATCGGAAGGAGCCTTATGCAAGCTTGCATCGCTATTGATCGGTGTTGGCTCCATTGATCCTCCTAACACTTGAATCGACCGTCCACGGGTTTCGCAGAGTCCGCCTGAACTTGTGTGCCAAGTTGACAACGATGTTACTGCCTAAATTGGGGCGACTACTGGCAATCGACAAAAGATAATAGACGACTCAATGGGACAATGCTTAGCCCGGACCTCTGGCCAGCCGGTTGATCAGTATAGCAGAAAGGGCTGGCGGTCGCAAGCAACCGATTCAGTCGAAAAGCCGCGCACTCTTGCCTCCGCCTGAGTCAATGCGGTATAATCGCAGCCGACTTGGCGGCAGCGTGCAGATGAGTGACTTGTGGCGCATCAGGCGGGAATTCCTGCGATCACAACACAGTGAGGCGACAGGCATGAAAATTGATGATGATGAGCAGCGGCTGCAGACGGAGCTTGCTATCTACGATCGACTTCTCAAAGGACGCACGGCACAGGCAGTTCCTGGTGTCTGGGACAAGGTCGAGGCGCACGTGGGCGATGAAATGGAGAGGGTTTGCGGGGTTAGAACGCTTTACCAGTATGTTGCCCGCCACGTGGGCCAGGGCAAACGTGTGTCTATTCTCGGGATTGGCTCCGGCAGTTGCGGCAACGAGCTCGACGGCATCGCACCCCTGTTGCTTAAGCAGGGGTGTCAGATAGAGCTAACTTGCATCGATATCGATTCCGAGCTTCTCAAACAAGGCCAGGAAGCCGCCGAAAAGATGGGCATCCCCTTCTGTGGGCGCGAGTTGGACGCGAACACGATGGAGTTGGAGCCAGACCGCTACGACGTCGTCGTGGCCTATACCGTGCTGCATCACTTCGTGAATCTCGACTATATCGCCGCCGAGATAAACAAGTGTTTGCGCAAAGACGGCATTTTTGTTACCGTGGACATTCCAACCCGCAACGGCTATCTGATGTGGGATGAAACCTGTGAGATAGTGAATACCTTGTGGAAGCTTTTACCTCCACGTTTTAAGATCGACCATACGCGCTATGAAGTGCCCACGTATGCTGACACCTACGAAAACATAAACTACTCGGTGGGCTCATTTGAGTGCATAAACTCCGAAGCCATTATCCCCGCGCTTCGTTCAAGAATGACTGAGCTTCATTTCGTTCCAGCCCTCGCATTTGCCAGGCGCTTTCTCGATACGAAATTTGGGCCCAATTACAGCTTGGACAATACCCTTGACTGTTCGATTCTTGATTTTATCCTCAAGCTCGATTCCTACTGCATTAGCTCCGGCTTATTGAAGCCAGAAACGTTTTTCGGAGCCTATGCAAAAAAAGGCGCCAGTGGTGATCAGTCAAGAGGAATAAGCCCCGCCTACTCTCAAGGCTTATTATCTTTTCGCTGCAACATCTGTGGCGACGTGTCAACGGCCAGACTGGACCATCTCTCGCGAGAATCGGAATCGTGCGCCAATTGTGGCTCCACCGTCAGGCGCAGATCAGTCATTGACGCCCTCTCCCAGGAGTTGTTTGGGCAGAGCCTGGCGCTGCCGGACTTTCCGACGCGCTCGGATATCCGCGGCCTGGGGCTCAGCGATTGGGATGGCTATGCAATCGGGCTGGCCCGAAAATTCAATTACACCAACACATACTTCCACCAAGAGCCAAGGCTCGATATCACTTCCCCGAACCTTGGCCTTGAGGGCCGGTTTGATTTTATTATCTGCTCCGAGGTGTTCGAGCATATTGCGCCGCCTGTCTCGGCCGGCTTTCAAAACCTGCGCAGGCTGCTAAAGCCGAGCGGAGTGCTGATTTTCACGGTCCCGTATGGCCGGGACGGCGAGACGATAGAACAATTTCCCGACTTATGGGACTACCAGATCGTACAACAGGAGAACGCGCCTCCGGTCTTGCGGAATACAAAAAAGGATGGAGCGGTCCAGGTTTACAAGGACCTGGTCTTTCACGATGGTGGTGGCATGGCGCTCCAGATGCGGTGCTTCTCGAGAGCATCTCTGCTAAGGGAGTTTCGGCGAGTTGGGTTGAGTAAAATCAAATTTTATGGCGCGCCGAAACTCGAGCTCGGTATCTATTGGCTCGAGGGCTGGTCACTGCCTATGTCGGTGAGGGTGGAATCTGGAGAGTGAAGGCTTGTACGCTCTGAGCTGCCTGTGCTATACTGGCCTCGCTTAGCCATGCCGGGATGCCGACCATCAGTTCTCTCGGCAAGGGACCGTGCTTGATGCTTCGAACCGTTGACACGGGACCCGGGCGTTGCATAACACCGTTTGGCTACCTAGACTCACGATCGGATCACGGAAGAAATGACATGATCGCCACCGAAGCCCGCAGCAATGCTAAGATGACGCTTCCCACTCTACTCGGAACATGGCGGGCTCGGTGCCTTGACCCCTTCCACCAATGCCGCCAGCTACTCGTTTCCCCTCAACTCTGAACTCTTGCTACGGAAGCTCAATCTTGACACGTTCTTCGTCAGTCGGTTAGCGAACATACATTGCCATCGGGACACCTCCCGCTGGGGAATACTGCAACAGGTGTTCCCGACCTAAGGAATGCCGCGCTCAGTGATTATCAGCGGGCGAGACCAAGCGACCCAATCGACGCCATCGTCGCGGTGCGAAGGGCCCACGTCCGCCACAAAGCGGAGGACTACTGCACGTCCGGCGTACGCAGTCAGTCCGATCCGTTCATCAAACCATTTTCTGTCAGTGTCCTTTCTCGAACCGGCGTCGATCTCCCTTCGGTAGATCTCGTCCGCCTGTCCGTCAACCACGATCTCGATCCTCGCCAACATCGCACTGTTCCCATCTGTGTTATTCGCCGCCACGCCAAGCGCCAACTCAACGGACTTGTCTTTGGGCAGCTTGATGGGGTAGTCAAGCTGCGCCTGGGCCCTTTGCAACATGCTCAAGCGGGTGTCGTCATCTCGGTTGACACCCTCTATGCGAACCCTGTCCTCCCCTCCCACGTTGCTCGGAATACCAAAGCTAACCTTGTCGAAAACCAAGTCCCTAAGGACGAAAGGTTCTTCTAGCCCTTGATCCGCATCATAGTTCAGGGCAAAAACAGAGGTCTGGTCTCTGGTATACAGAAGTTGCAGGTGCCTGTTGGCAAACTCTGAGTCCAGCCTGAAGAGCTTGTCACGTCTTTGCCACGCATCGCTGTCCAATACGAGCAGGTGCGATGCCCCGATGTCTCTCAAAGCGCGCAATCGAACCTGTGCCTGGTCCGAGAACAAGTCCTGTCCGAAGGTGAACTGATCCGCCGAAAGTGCATTTGCTCCCAGGTAGTAGATTCTACCCTCCCAGTAGGCCACAACTCTTGCGCCCAGAGGAAGGTTATCTGATGCCCATTTCTGTGCCCGGTAGGTGGCGATGCGGTCCGCCAAATACCTTTCTCTGGCTTCCGCAGTCCCGATTGCATCAAGCGGGAGGTCGTAAGGGTGCAAGGATGAAGCTACATAAGTCCTATGCCGAAGATCGTAAAAGGTCGGCAAATTGAAGAGATACGTCACGACAAAGGCTGCCGTCGTAGCTGCGACGGCAATCTTCCCTCGAAGCCCTTTGAGCCGGCCGATTCCTTCCATTATGCCCCAGGATACGAGCACCGAGCATGCGGGCAGAATGACCACAAGATATCTACTGACAGGAACCGTCAGAGCCATCGCAGCACCATAAAGACTGGCCAGCAACATTAGCATAAGGGCACTGCCGGGCAATCGGCGTAACGTGAACAGGGTGGGGGCGAAGAGCAAAAACGTTGCACCGATGTAACCTTGGAATCTCTCAGGGAACATAGCTAAGTTCCAAGGCAGCAGGAGGTATCGTGACACAAAAGTGTCCCCAACGCCAAATGTATCCCTGTCAAAAACCGCATTCACGGGTGGGAAATATGGACTTCGAAAGATGCCGTTGAAGAACGGCATCAAGGGGTTGCCAGTGACTATCAAGTTGTGCATGTACCAAGACGAACCTATTGCCAAGGCAAGAGCAGGAGGGATCAACACTACTCTGACTAAGGTTGACCTGTCAAGGGGTCTCCTCTGAAGGAAGAGGCCGATACCAGCAGCAACAGGCAGAAGAGGGATGATGTAAATGGCCTGAAGCTTCCCGTTCAGGGCAAACCCCGCGAGCATAGCCCCGGTGTACAGCCAACGCCTGTCAAATGTCTGATACCAGACAATAATGGAATAGATAGCTAAGGACCCGAACAAGGTGAAGACCAAATCGATGTACGCTGTTTGCATCTCCCACGCGAAGAGCGGCACGTTTATCAAAGCAGCGGCCCCCAATAACCCCACGGGACTCCCGAAGAGTCGTTTGCCGAGGAGGAATGCGCCGGCGACGCTCAATATTCCAGCCCAATACTGGACAAGCTTGGCGCCGACCTCGTCGCTGAGCACCAGGGGTATCACGTAAAGGAGGTTGTATCCCATCGGAATGCCAAAGTGAAAGTCCTGCGCATACATGTTAACCCAGCTACCCGCGAGAAGGAACAGCTTCGAATAGAACAAGTGTGCGCTAAGCGGGTCGCCTCCATGCTCAGGGAGAAGCGCGGTGAGGAATAGAAAGAGCGCTTGGCCGACGATCAGGGGTACCACCAACTTCCAAAGGAAACTCTGGCTGAGGACGATTCCGATAGTTAGGTTGCTCAATCTGCTAACGATGGAATGCAGGTCGCCCCAAAGTCCAGGCGCTGATATGGCGAGGCACAGCAGCAACAACGTGTAGACAGACCATCTGGAGAGGATACCCAGATGAGCGAGCACTCCCGCAAAGACTCCCAGCGTCCCAAGGCCAACGGCGGACATTAGCACGAAGGCTTGTATGTTGCAGCGCAAAGCTTGCAGCAGTCTGCGACAAATGAACCTTCCCAAAGAATATGCAGCAAGAATCAAAATCAGTAACGATACAACCGCCGCTGCCAGTGAGCCTCTTGTAGGTAACCCTGACATAACATAGAGGGCCAGCGCAAGACCTCCAGCCAAGGGATAGGCCAGAGGGATATTGTGGATGAAGTGGGGACGCGCAAGGACTTGTCCAGTAACGAGAAGAACTACCACAAGAACGTAGGTGGCACTTGCCAAGACGAGCTGTCGCCCGGGATCGCTATCACCAAGCCAAGTCAAGAAGCCGCGGGTCCGATCTCCGTCAACGAAAATCCGCCAGACGAGGCGGAAACTTTGCCAGAGGACCAGCGTGAACCACGACAAAAGGAAGAGCAATCCCAGAGTCGCCAGTGTCGGTTGTCCCGTGCTCTCTGGAAGCCCGTTCGAAGGATTGTCGTCAACAGATACGTCTGTTGGAGTCCCTGGACGCCGGACGGCCGGTAGGAATGAGAAGCCCAAAGCTGCTAGTTTCCTGATCTGAATAGCCTGCACCGGTCGCAAAGTCAGCGTGCCTCTCTCTCTTGCACAGCGTGGAAAGGATCTTTCTGCACATTACGCGGGTTTGATGGGATAGGCGAGAACTTTCGTACTTCAACTGCTCTCAAATCCGCAATCTCGTTCTCAACAGGCATCTCCTGCCAACCTGGCAGCTCTACGATATCACGCAGTATGCGGCCTGTGACCTCTGGGTTCACGGGTGACCTCGGCTTCTTTGCAACTACGTAAAGGCTATCCTTTCCTGCACTCTCCGCAATGCGTTGCAGGTCCTTGGGGCCTTTATAGTTCCAAACGAGTTGGTAGACAAGACCCGGTTGCCCATCCGAAAGGGAGTAGATCTGCGTTGCAACCCCCCAGTCAGCCGCGATAAATATGGCTTCATCGGCCCGTTGAGCCGCAAAGAGGCCAACCTCGGTTAGAGAGGGATCCCAATCCAGTGATGCCTCTCCACGAGCGAGTGAGTCCTCGACCGATGCGACGCCGATCAATCGCGCTACGACTAGCGAGGAGACAAGAGCCATGATGGCAACTCGAAGAAGCTGGTCGCGAGGATCGAGCCTTTGACTGACGCCAAAGAGTCCAGCAACCGCCAGCGAAATAGCCGCGTACTGAAACGGCGTCCCCGTAATCCAGTGATGCACCCAGGTGGGCACAGGAGACAGAAAGATGCCGATGCCCACGACCAGGTACGATACCAGCACTACTGCGGACAGGCGCAGCAACCTGTTGCTTTTCCAGCGTAGGATACCAATGGCCGCAACCAGGAGGAGGAGAGCACCAACGAGCGGACCCTCCATTTGGGAGTACAAGCCGGGCACGGTTCTGCCCAAGATGAAGCTGCTCAAGAGCGAGCCATTACCAAGAGTAAGGTATTCGGAAACGTACTTCACGAACCCAGACAGGGACCCAGTGAACGCCACAGGGGGGCCGTTGAAGGAGATCAGCGAGCCCGTGCGAAACAATGTGTCCAGGTTGACGTAAATTAGGGGCGATGCCCCCGCCACCAAACCGCCAGCGACAGCCACCGCGTGGCGGGGGGATCGCCTGCTGCCAGTAAGGCTCAGCATAAGTGCTAACGGGAGAATGAGAATAAGAGAGCTGATCTTCTCGAAAACTGACAGGCCAAACAGCACCCCGAGAGAGAAAGTGTTCTTTGCCGAGGGCGATCCTCCTGCTTCCCCTCGTATCCAGATCGCAACAAACAGGAGGCGGAGTAACAGGGCCAAAGCGACTGGGCCCCAATCGTGGCGACTAGCCAACACCACGGTTGTGTCGGTAAGAATCAGCAAGAAAGCGAGCATAGCTGCGAATGGCAAACCGCGCCGGGCAATAACACAGAACAGGAGCAGCCCCAGGCTTACAAAAAGAATGCCCAAGAGCCTCCAACTCGGCACGCTAAAGCTCGCGCCCGAGAACTTGAGGTAAAGACCGTACACAGCCGTCTTTAGTGCACCACTGTACGGCATATTCAACACAGGTATTCCGTTTATGGCATAAGTGGAGAACATCTCCGGACTCGTTCCCTTGTAGGCAAACGATGCAGTTGCTTGATGAAGCTCGTCGTAGTACAGCCCTTGAGCTGTGAGGCGTACACTGCTCAGTGTGACAAAAAGGATTGCGGAAACCAGCCCGATGGTCAACGCCAATTTCCAGCTTAGTTCGCCAGCCGGTTGACGTCCAATCGGTAAGTCGCAAGTTACTTCAACAGATGGGTTGTCTGTCGGCTTCGTCTGCTCAGCAGAGCTGTCCCTAGATTCTTTTGTACCTGGGGACACTGTCATCCCTCCGCGTTGGGCAGGTGGCCCAGCGAGACAATGCGCCGTCCGGACCTTTGGTCAGGCGGTTCACCAGTATAGCAGAAAGATTCGGCGGCCGCAATGCGTGAGCGAGATATTCAAGCGAGGGCTGGTACGCGGCAACACTTATGCCATAGATGCAACTGGCTTGCACGACGACTGGCAGGTCGTGGCCCTGTGCAATGTATCACGCGGTCGGGCTTTTCTAGTATCGTGGCGTCTATTGCCAGGGAATGAGAGCCAGCCTGTCAGGATGTCAACCGTACTTAGAGTGCAGAGATAGAAGCCTTCGGCGCTGTCACCGCAGTGCGCCACGAGATCCGCTTCCAGGAACCCTGGCCGTTCCTCGTTCCAATCTGCAAAAGTGCGCAGCGGAATCGACTCCTTCAATAGCCTCCCGGCCTTGGTGGTGCTTAACACTCGGCGAGGATAGCCCTGGCGCAAGGGGTACAGCAGCCTGTCCATAGTGGAGATGCTCATCTTGCACAGGAGTTCCTCGACCTCGGGCTGCACGACCAGACCGCCGTGACGGCGCAAAACCGTCAGCAATTTGGGTAGGAAGGGCTGCAGCCGCCGGGAGCATATGCAGCCGGCGCCCTCCCACAACACTTGGAGCGCCGCAATAGCCGGTGCGTATATTGAAGGCCGAACCGGCCGTCTACCGGACGAGACTCTGCGCGGCCTTATCCCGCGTGTAAGCAGAAGGAGCCGGATCGCCGACTTGCGATGGTAATCGCTCACGGCCAGGAACTCGTCCAGGATCGCCTTCTTCTTCGCGCGGTCTGCCGCCTGGTATCGCACTCGTAGTGCCGCGGCCAGTTCGTGTATGCTGCTTCGAGACATTCCTGCCACATCTCAATCCCCCTCTGGTAACAGTAATTTTGAAGCAAAGATACACCCCTCGGTAACAATAATTATGAGTCAACGCGTGTCCTTGACGAGCCGGCAGGACTAGGCTACAATGCCCACGTCAAACAAAGTTAGCGATGGCTGGGCCGTCCGCAATTGAGTGGTACGGAGTTGACAGCTCCCAGGCTGTGGACCAAGGCATTCGGACAGCAAGCAAAGGTCAACGTAGCAGGACGTCGGAAGATATGGAAGCCTCTCACACAGGTGCTCTAGGTCTAGAAGGGAATTCTCCAAAACTGTGGCACTCGACAGTGCTGGAGAAGAAACTACCTAGGATAGCGGTGATCATACCCTGCCTCAACGAGGAGAAGACAATAGGCAAAGTTGTTCGTGATTTCAGGGAACAACTGGCAGATGCAGCGATTTACGTGGTCGACAACAATTCATCAGATAGAACTGTGTCAGAAGCGATCGAGGCTGGCGCGCTAATCATCGCTGAAAGACGACGTGGAAAGGGATATGCTATAAAATCAGCATTTCAGCGGATCCAGGCGGACATTTACGTTATGGTCGACGGGGATGATACCTACCCTGCTGACGCCGTGCACAAACTGGTTGAACCCATATTGGAAGGCACGGCAGACATGGTGGTCGGTTCCCGTCTTGCGGTGGATAATAGCCAGTTTCGTCGCCTGAACCTGCTGGGCAACAAGATCTTCCTGTACTTGGTGAATGCGACCTTCGGCACTCAACTCAGTGATGTCTTAAGCGGGTTTCGGACGATGTCTCACGCTTTCGTTAGGGGGCTGCCACTGTTCAAGACGGGCTTCGAGGTAGAAGTGGAAATGACGCTCAAGGCATTGGAAAGAGGTTACTTGCTGATGGAATTACCGATCGTGCTGGGGCGTCGTCCCGAAGGAAGCTATTCTAAGATTCGCCATTTGCAGGATGGCTTCAGAATCCTCTGGACGATTGCCTCATTACTGCGTGATTACAAACCACTTACCGTGTTTGGGACGACAGGACTTGTGTTCGTTGGCACGGGGTTAGTCCCAGGATTCGTAGCCGTGGATGAGTACGTGCGCACGGGGCTCGTGCTCCACTTGCCCTCTGCAATCTTGGCCGTTGGTATGGTCCTTGCTGGCACTTTGTGCGGCACTGTAGGACTCATACTGCACACGATCAATCATCGGTTTCGGGAATTGGACTCCCTCGTGCGCGCCCTAAGCGCCAGCCCTGAAACTGCGCCCGAAAGACTGCAAGAGTAACTCCCCTCGAACGGTTTCTGAGGGAAGCGCTTCGAGAGCGTTTTTATGTCGCACGTCAAGTAGACGTCTGATCTTGGCAATCGGAGCAGGCAATTGTGCCAGACATAACTATTTCAGATCTTGAAATAATGAAGAACGCGAGCAACTATCGCCGCTGGCTCTTCGACCAGGTGAGTCCGCACATTGGAAAACGCGTTCTCGAAATCGGTGCGGGCATTGGTAACTATACCCAGTTTCTTGTGGACGCTGACGTCACAGTCTGCGTGGAGATTCATCCCGAGGCCGTTGCCCTGCTTAAGGAACGATTTAGGTCAAATCCCAAGGTCTTTGTTTACCACGGTGACGTCGCTGACCCTGCACTGCGCTCACTCGCGGAGCATCGGTGTGACACGGCGATTTGCTTCAATGTCCTCGAGCACGTGGAGCAAGATGTTACTGCTCTAAAGAACATAGCAGACATACTCGTGCCAGGCGGTCGTCTGCTACTCATTGTGCCGGCACTATCTTCTATCTTCAGCCCTGTTGATCGGGCTCTGGGGCACTATCGACGTTACTCAGTGTCGTCGCTGCGTCGTTCCTTGGATCAAGCCGGATACCACGTCGAGCACATTTCGTGGATGAACCTACTGGGAATTATGGGTTGGCTATACAACGGTCACATCCTGAGGAGAAACGAGGAGTCTCACGGGCAAATCATTTTCTATGACAGGGTAATCGTGCCATGGCTGAGAATTCTCGAGCGCGTCATTCGCCCACCCATTGGGCTTTCTTTGGTCTGCGTCGCGAAGAGCGTTCTCAGACAACCCACGAACGCTTTGTGAAACGACTGAACGGGAGAGCGATTTGCCTGTTCATCGGTGCTCCCATCCCTCCAGCAATGCTGCCGGCGTCACTGTCGCTTGCTTGTTGCGGTTCATCGGCACGCTTCCGAGGACCCGTTCACTTGCCGCGACCGCAGTGAGGTCCCAAATGTTCCGAAATTGTGCTACGGCGAGGTTAAGGAATACACCTCGCCATGGCATTAGAGTTCCAGTACCTCGAACCCCGCCTTCCTTGTTGCGGGCAAGTGTGCTGCATTCCCATGCCGCTGTTGGAAGGCACCATCGGTTTGAGGTTTGGGCGTTCCTCCTGGCCCTCGACTTGGGACGATCCTGTGCCAGGTTACTGGCTCTGGCAAATCCAGATTTGGAGCCAGAGTGAACACAAAGACCCGGACGTTAAGCCGCAACTGTTCTTCCCCTCCAAGATACCAGGCAACCCCCTTGATGCATTGCTGCCCGACGACAACTCGCCCGTGACGACCCGGCCAACGCTTGTCGACGAGTTCCCTACTTTCCATAGACCGGCCACGCCGAGGGCCGACGTCAGCACGTAGGCGACTACTTTCCCTAGTACTCGGTTAGTCATATGCAACAGCAGGGGCCTCTCGTGGAGCATCACGGCGAACGGCTTTCTGATCGAGGCTCACATCGACGAGCCGCTCTCTTGCCATTCGATGAACATCTCGATCTCCAGGCCGGCGATCTTTTTCTTGCACGAGGCACGGTGTTCGTCAGTGCAAGCGTTGTGATCGACGTCAGGTCGGTAGGGAGAACCCCGCACTCACGGCGTCGCTGTAAAACTGTCGCACCGTGTCCAGAGAGTATTCGTGCAAGTCCTTGCCCACAAGGTCGAGCTTTTTCAGGATGTCGTTGGTGACGGTGATGATATGGCAGCCTATCGCGTCTGCCTGCAAGATATTGAGCAGCTCCCGAGGACTTGCCCAGATTAATTCGACGTTCCGGTGCATCCGCACGAGCTCCACAGCCGCGGCCATAAGAGGCACCGGATCGCGACCGGTATCCGCCACACGGCCGGCGAAGACCGAGACGAAGGCAGGGGCACCTCCTGACAGCGCTGCGCTCGCGCTGCTAACCTGGTCCAGCGCCGTCAACGCCGTCACGTTGAGTTTTACGCCTGCCTGAGATAGATCACGGATGAGGACGGCGCTGGATTCCCCTCGGGTGTTGGTAATCGGAATCTTCACGTAAACGTTCTCACCCCATTTGCCGATCGCGTGCGCCTGACGCTCCATCTCACCGAACTCGTCGGACAGCACCTCAAAGCACACAGGTCGATCGCGTATCACCTCAAGGATATCCAGCGCAAATGCGCGGTAGTCCGATACGCCTGCCTTGCGCATGAGCGTGGGGTTGGTCGTAAATCCTTTGATGTACGGCCTGTCATACATCTCGAGCATGCCTGGTTTGTCCGCACCATCGGCGAATATCTTAACAGTCAATTCGGACACAGATTTCACTTTCCCCCCCTCCCCCTAGATGGTTTGAGTGTCACAACGAATGTCACTGCCGTACCCCCGGCGGAGGAATCTTGCACCGGGAACTAGCTAGCTAGCTAGTCCCACGTGCGCTCTCGTTCTCTCGCAGGTAACGGCGTGTCTCCTCAAGGCCCTCCATCCATCCGATCTCGTAAAAACGCTGGCCAACCTCGTAAGCCGCCAAATGTCCCTGGGCCAGGAGGCGCTGGTAAAGAGCGGCCAGATCGTATGGCCGATCCCAAGGAACAGTATCCAGGGCGGAGCGATGGAACGCACCGAGACCATAATCGATATGGTGCATCCCTGGCGTGCGATTCAGCTTGTCGCATGCGCGAATCTGTCCA
Organism: Chloroflexota bacterium; assembly: GCA_016210495.1. The sequence continues at coordinate 7,730 of JACQUC010000150.1, read as the reverse complement.
TCTGCAAACTCGACGTTGCTCGTGTCCCAGCGGCCTTCGTTCCGGAAAACGGTCATTAGCGCCGGTTTGCCGCTCGCCTCGAAAGCGACCCGAACCGACGCGTAGTCGCAGGGCAGGTAGGAATCACCGTACAGCACGAAGAAGCTCTCCCCGAGCAGCGGCAAGGCTTCTTTCAAAGCCCCGGCAGTGCCACGTAGCTTCGGACCGTCGAATGAGAACTCGATCTCCAGTCCCCAGCCTCGACCATCCCCCACAAACTCCCGGATCATCTCGCCAAGGAAGCCCGCGCAGATCACCACGCGATCAAACCCGTTTCTGCGCAGCAGACGAAGTTGGTGAGAGACAAATGGCTCGCCATTCACATCCGCAAGTGATTTGGGAATGGCGTTAGTCAAGGGCTGGAGGCGCGTGGCCAGACCGCCCGCCAAAATCGCCACCGGCAGCATCATTCGACTCATAACTGAGCAATCACCTACATGCCTTCGAAATCGAAGCGGAAACGCACCTCTTAGTCAGAAACCTCTGCCAGCATCGCCCGTACGGCCTTGCGCATCGCCTCGCGCGATGACCAACGCGCACGCCACCCCAGCCCATGAATCTTTCTCAGGTCGAAGCGCACCACCGGGACGTCGCCCTTCCAACCCCGATCTCCGCCCGTGAACTCGTACTCTAGCTCACCACGGGGCAGCCCAGTTTCTTCCACCACAAGATCCGCGATCTCCCGGACAGTGATGTAGTCGCCGGTTGCCACGTTGAAGTAGTCGAACCGCTGCGCCGAGCGCGCATCAGTCCAGTGAATTGCGTCGAGCACGTCTTCGACGTGAATGTACGACTTGCTCTGGTTCCCGTCTCCCAGGATGCGCAGCCGGTGCGGATTCTCGCGCAAACGGCGAATGAAATCATATGCGACCCCGTGCGTCTGCCGTGGTCCCACGACATTGGCAAAACGGTAGACTCGTCCCTGGATATCGAAAAGGTGGCAGTAGGCGCAGATCAATGCCTCGCCGGCCAGCTTGCTGGCCCCGTATGTCGAGATCGGCAGCAGCGGGCCGTGATCTTCGGGGACTTCCAGCAGCCCTGTCTCACCGTAGATTCCGCTCCCTGATGCATAGATTATTTTTCCAACAGAGTTCCGGCGCATCGCCTCCAGAATATTTTGCGTTAGATACGTGCCTTCCCAAAAGTCTATGTCCGGCTGGCTGACGGCTTTGGCGATGTCCGGATTTGAGGCCAGGTGATAGACCACATCTGCACCAGCCATCGACTCCGAAAGTGTCGACAGGTCTTTCATATCGGCGCGTACGACACGCAGTCGCGGTTCGTTCACGAGAGCCCCGAGATGCCACTCCTGCCCCGAGCTGAAGTTATCGTAGACGACCACGTTGGCGGTCGGATCTTGCACCAATCGGGCAACCAGATGGCTACCAATGAAACCGGCACCGCCGGCCACAAAACTACGCATCTAACCCCTCCGAGCTACCAGGCAACTTTCTTCGAGGCACTGCTGCCGGACGAGAGCTCACTCTTGACGACGCGGCCAACCCTCGCCAACGAGCTCCCCAGTTTCCAGAGCCCGGCCACGCCAAGGGCCGATGTCAGCAAGTAATACGTCATGTGGGCGACCATGGTGATCGCCAGCGCGTTAGCCGCCGTGTATTTCGCCCCAAATGGCAGAACCAGGGCCTGCTGCCCCGCCAACTGAAAGACCCCGATGAAGCCAGGGCTGGACGGTATCGTCACAGCCAGCGCCAGCGCAACCTGCATGAACGCTGCTTCGACCAGGCTGGCGTCTGCCTCGAATACGCGCAAAACACTCCAGTTGATTGCCAAAGAAGACGCCCACGCCAGCGATGACCAGCCAACGGACCAGACGGCTACGTTGAAGTGCTTCAATGGAGCGAGGCCATCGACCGTCTGTCGCCAACGTGCCAGAATCGACTCCCGAGGCAGCAGTGTAACGTGATTGCAGACAGACTGCAATATCCTCTCGCCCCGGCCACTCAGGCGCACTGCGAGCAGCAAGGCCACCAGCGCAACCAGCATCACCGCCCCAAATGATTGTCCCGCCTGTATCACCAGCATGGGGACCTGCATCCAGGGGAGCACCAACAACAAGATGAGCAAAATAGTCGCGAGGTCAAGCAGCCTTTCCACCACAGCCGAGGCCGCCACCTGCAGGATCGGGAGCCTGCAACGTTCGGCCATGGCGATCACGCGTGCAGGCTCACCGGCGCGCAAGGGGAGAATATTGGTAAACAGATAGCCGATGCTTTGGGCCCAGAAGGAATCTGCTAAACTCCCTTGCTTGCCTAGCAGCACTACCCAGCGTTGGGCGCGCGCGCCGATACTCAAGAAGTGTAGCGCCACGGCCGGTATCAGCCACACGTAGCTTGCGCCCTGCAGGGCATTCCCAAGCTCCCCAAATGGCACGTCCCGTACGGCCAGCCACAAGGCCAGTATGCTAATAGCGGTGCCGACGAAGACCTTCGGCGTGAGAAATGACTTCACAGCCCTGTCAAATCCGCGTTTGTCAACATACCCTTGTTCCTGACCCCAAAACACGATAGCGGCTCAAAGTGGACCCTGATCGCATCGACTATCCTCTCGGCTGCATGCCCATCACCGTACGGGCTGATGGCCGTTGCCATGCGTCGGTACTCCATCTGGTCGCCAAGTAGCACCTCTGCCTGCTCGACTATGGCTTCGGTCTCGACGCCGACCAATTTCGCGGTGCCTGCCTGGATCGCCTCTGGACGCTCGGTTGTCGTCCGCAGCACGAGCACGGGCTTCCCCAGCGCCGGCGCTTCCTCTTGAATTCCTCCGGAATCGCTGAGCACGATGTAGCACTTGGCCATCAGTGACACAAAGGTCATATAGTCGAGAGGGGGCACGAGGTGAATACCCGGTCGGTTGGCGAGAAGGCGGTACACGGGTTCTTGAATGCTCGGATTCAAGTGCACCGGGTAGACGATATCTAAGTCGGCGTGGTCTGTCGCCAGCTTCCTCAGAGCCAGGCAGATGTTTTGGATGGGACGGCCGAAGTTCTCCCTTCGATGGGCGGTAACCAGGATAAGCTTATCGCCCCTCAGTGGCAGCTTCAAATCAGTCGGCCGCAGATTCTTGACCATAAACAGCAAGGCATCGACAACCGAGTTGCCGGTGAGGAAAATGGTGTCAGCCGATATTCCCGCGCGCAACAGGGCACTCACGGCGGTTTGGGTGGGAGCGAAGTGCAAAGTGGCAAGCTCACTAATCAGCCGCCGGTTGATCTCCTCGGGAAAAGGATTGTATCTGTTGTCTGTCCGTAAGCCTGCCTCCACGTGGCCGACCGGCACCTGCTCGTAGAAGCTGGCCAGCGCACTCACCATAGCCGTGGTCGTGTCCCCCTGAACCAGCACCATGCCAGGACGTGTTTTCTCCAGGACACTTGTGACAGATGTGATCACCGAGGCGGTCAGCGAATGGAGGGTTTGCCCCTCTGACATCAGGTTGAGGTCGTAGTCTGGTGTGATCTCGAACAGCCCGAGAACCTGATCGAGCATCTCACGATGTTGAGCGGTGACGCACACGACCGACTCAAGCCCGCTTGGACAGTTTTGAATTCTCTTGATGACAGGCGCTAGCTTTATCGCCTCGGGGCGCGTGCCAATTATGGTTAGAACCCGCGAAGTCACGTCTTCCTCACACCGCAGACTGTTCCACAATCCACTCCACCGCCTCCCGCAGCGAGTGCACGCGCCAATCCGGCGAGGTGTCGAGCGGTTCTCCCAAGTAGCCGCGATCTACAAAAATCGTCCGGCAGCCGGCTCGGCGGCCGGCATCGACATCTCGCCATCGGTCGCCGACCATGTAGCTTCTGGACAGATCGACGTCGTTTTGCGCGGCGGCACGCAGCAACAGCCCCGGTGCCGGCTTGCGACAATCACAGTGGTCGCCGTCGTCGTGATAACAGACGAGAATCTCCTGCAGAGGCAGGGCAGCGAGAATCCTCGCGTTGATGGCCTCCACCACCTCGCGAGACATCGTGCCACGCGCCACGTCGGGCTGGTTGGTGATGCCAATCAGCAGAAAGCCCGCTGCTTTCAATGTCTCCAGTGGACCACGCGCATCCGGCGTTAGCTCTAGTTCGGCCAGGCTGCTGGGCGGATACGGCTTTCCATCCTTAATGACAGCCTGATTCAACACGCCATCCCGGTCCAGAAAAACCGCCCGGTGCTGCCTACCCCTCACGGGACCGACTCCCACTTCGTCTCGGCAGCTTTGAGGTGCGGGTGCGACACCAGCAGGTGCCAGATGACCGCCTGGAAGGCCTCTGTGTGTGGCGTCACGTGGGCTGCGTTGACCGTCGGGACGATGACGCAAGCGTCGGCCACCTGCGCGGTGTATCCTCCATCTCGGCCCACGACGCCACCAATCCGCGCCCCCACCTGCTTGGCGTACTGTAGCGCGGCAACCAGGTTGGGACTGACGTTCTCCTTGACGTTCCCCCCGCCGACCGACAGAACCATCACCAGGTCAGACGGACGTAAGTGGCTCGTGCGTAGCCAGGCCTCGAACACACTCGCCCACCCGTCGTCATTCGTGCGAGCGGTCAGCTCCGAGACGTTATCGGTCGGCGTGTATGTCTCGAGTCCGACGATCTTGCGGAAATCGTTCACCGCGTGCGAGGCGTTCGCGGCACTGCCTCCGACCCCCAAAATGAACAGCCGGCCCCCGAGCTCGCGAGTCTCAGCCAGCAGTGTGACCATCCTGTCGATGGCACCTTCGTCCAGTTGCTGTAGGACTTGGATGACTTCAAAAAGGTATTGCTGCGTAAAGCTCATCGCAAATTCTCTCTAATAACTCGTGCCAATGCCCACTACCTTCGCCGAATAGGGGAACAGTATACCACAAAGGGCTTCTTCACAGCTCTTCCCCAAACCACTTGGCCTTTCGCACGAAGTACAGGTACCCTAGCGCCAGAATGGCGAGACACGTAACGAGGGTGCGCAGCAAGAACTCCGGCGGCGGAACGATGCCTCGGAGCAGGACATTCCTGTACATTTCAATCAGCGAGGCCATCGGGTTGACCCAGTAGAGCAGTTGCTCGTATTGCGGGAACAGGTCGTGGATGTCGTAGAAGATGGGTGTGGTGAAAAACCACGCCAGCAGGACAACGTCCATGATCACTTCTGTGTCCCGGAAGAACACGTTTAACGCCGAAAGGAAGAAGCCGATTCCCAGCAGGAAAAGGGTCTGGGTGAGGATCACAACGGGCAGCAGCAGCGCCGCCGGCTTCAGGCCGACGCCGAAGACGACGAGCATGGCGAAAAGGACGACGGACGCCAGCAGAAAGTTGACCAGGTTCGAAAACACCGTGCTGGCGGGCAGCAGCTCCCTTGGAAAATAGACCTTCTTGATGAGGTTCGCGTTGCCGACGATGCTTCCAATAGAGCCCCCGATCGAAAAGGATAACCAGTTCCAGGGGAGGAGGGCACACAGGACGAATACGGGGAAGTTCTCGATCCTGTTATTGGGCATCATCACCGAGAAGACCAGGGTGAAAACGACCATCATCAGTAACGGATTGAGGAGCGACCAGACGAAGCCAAGCACGCTGCTCTTGTAACGTACCTTCAGGTCCCTGACGACCAGATTGCGCACAAGCTCGCGGTAGTGGATCAACTCGGAAAAGCGGTCCCTGATTCCCCCCATACCCTCGCCCAGTTCTCAGTGTCGCTTGGTTGCTTAGCACAGGCGTGAGCAAAATACTATACGCACGCCCTGGCCCGGCAGTGCGCTAGTATAGCACAAAGCTTTGGCGTTGGCAAGCAACCTGGCGATTGCTGCGCCTAATCGAGGAACCGAAATCGCACGAGGCTGGCCACCGCCCCGAAAAAGTCCTTCCAACCGATCTTCTTCCCTTCGTTGTACTCGCGGCCCGCGTAGGAAATGGGCACTTCGTAGATGCGGTAGCCTCGCTTGAGCACCTTGGCCGTGATCTCGGGCTCGAACTCGAACCGGTCAGAGCGGATCTTCACGGGCTTGATGACTTCGGCGGCGAAGGCCTTGTAGCAGGTCTCCATATCCGTCAACGTCGTGTCGAAGAGGATGTTGGTGATTAGGGTCAGCAGCTTGTTACCGACCATGTGCCAGAAGTACATAGCTTTGTGCTCGCCGAGAAACCGCGAGCCGTACACCACCTTGGCCTTGCCCGTGAGGATAGGCCGGAGGACCTTTCGATAGTCCGACGGATCGTACTCCAGGTCGGCGTCCTGCACGATGATAATGTCGCCGGTTGCATTCTCCAGCGCCGTTCGGATTGCCGCTCCCTTGCCACGGTTCACGGGATGGAAGAGCACGTGAAACTCGCCGTTGTCCGACAGTTTCTGCAATATCTCCCGCGTCCCATCGGTGGAGCAGTCATCCACGACGACGATCTCCTTGTTGATCCTCACCTTCGCCACGCGGCGCAGGATCTCCTCGATGGTTTCCTTTTCGTTGTAGACCGGCATAATTACGGAAAGCTTGAAGTTATCCAAAGAAAAGTCGCTCCCACTGCGAATCTTGGTTTGCGGCAGTGCGCGGGTATGATATCATAAAGCCGGGCGGTTTTGAAGTGATCGCGCCGAGCCGAGCATCCCACTCGCCACCGACGTGCAATAGAAGGCTCATCGATGGTAAAATAATTTGAGGCTTGGTCACAATTCGCTGGGAGGAATCTGGGAGCGCAGGCGTCTCGCCTGCCCGCCGCCTCGCGGGCGAGACGCCTGCGCTCCCGGCTGCTCCCGGCTCAACCTTCCCAGTCCGCTTTTGCGCGCCTTGTTGGATTAATAACCATGCCTCAAATAATTGGCAATTCGCACGCGGAAAAGTACGATGCCGGAGGGGGCTAAGATATGGCCGATATTCTCATCGGTACCTGCAGTTGGTCGAACGTGGGGCTGAAAGGTACTTTCTACCCCAGTGACATCCAGGACCGAGATATGATCAAGTATTACGCCCAGCACTTCAGGGTGGTGGAGGTCGACTCGACTTACTATCATATGCCTCGCTATCAGAATTTCAAGCTGTGGGCAGAGCGGACGCCTGAAGGATTCATATTCGACGTGAAGGCCTACCGGGAGCTCACCAAGCACGACGAGGACGTAGAACCTTCGGCGGACACCTTCCGGAAGTTCGGCTCGGCGCTGGAGCCGCTAAAAGAGGCGGGCAAGCTAGGCGTCGTGTTGTTCCAGTTTCCACCCTGGTTCCGCTTCTCCGAGAAGAATATCGGGTACATACGAGAGTGCAAGGACCAGATGCCAGGATACCGACTGGCCGTCGAGTTCCGACACGGTAGCTGGCTCTATCCAAATGCCGAGGCGCAAACGTTTCGCTTTCTGCGAGAAAACGACCTGGCCTTCGTCTCCGTCGACGAGCCCCAATTCTCTGGTTCCACTGTGCCTCCGGTCGCCAGGGCCACGTCGGAGATCGCCGTGGTCAGGTTCCACGGTCGCAACAAGGACTCGTGGTTCAAGCGCGGCATAACGGTGGAGCAGCGTTTCAACTACCTGTACAAGCAAGAAGAGCTAGCCGAGTGGGTGCCAAAGATCAAGGAACTGGCGCTGAACACTCAGCAAGTTCACGTCCTGATGAACAACTGCTACCACGACTACTCCGTCCGTAATGCCAGAGACATAGCCGGCCTTTTGGGGATTGGGGGCCAGGGGCCGGGGGTCAGTAACCCGTAGCCGCACCCTGCAGGGTGC
>JACQUC010000144.1 GCA_016210495.1 Chloroflexota bacterium | reverse complement strand
GAAGAGGAGACTCGAACTCCTACGCCCTAACGGGCACATGATCCTAAGTCATGCTCGTCTACCAGTTCCGACACTCCCCCAGGGAAGCCACCCCCTAATGACAATTATATTGAACGGCACATCAACTTGTCAATGAAGTGGGCGACCTGACGACCGGCAAAGCGTCGCGATTCCGGAAATAATCGCCACGAGAGAAATCCTACGCCACGCTCACATAATCGGCTACCGTGCTGGGCTCCGGAATCGGCAGGTCGTCCTCCCGCAGCCCCCTCAGGTGCATTTGGATCGCCTGGTTCATGTTCTGCCTGGCTTCCTCAACATCCCGACCAGTGGCGACACAGCCAGGCAAATCGGGCGCGTAGGCAGAGTAGTTTCCGTCGGCCTTCTCGATTATGACCAGGAACCGGTACATTGTGACCTCCGCCTGAGCCATTGCTGTGCCATGCCGGCGCGAGTTTGGTCTCGCCACCGCAAGAGCGCGCTATTACCCAGACATCTCGGCACTCGAACAGGCACGCGTCCGCCCGCGCCAGGCGGGTGCCTCAGGCACCTAGGGCGGACGGCTACGGGTCCGGAGGCCGCCCGCTGCCCAACCCTGTGCCCCCGCCTACATCAAATCGCGCGAACGCTCCGGATGACCTCCTGCCCACCCATGTACGGCCGTAGCACCTCGGGCAGGATGACGCTGCCGTCTTGCTGCTGGTAGTTCTCCAGGATGGCCGCCAGGGTGCGGCCAATGGCCAGGCCGGAGCCGTTCAGGGTGTGCACGAAGTCGGGCTTCTCGCCGGGCGCCGGGCGATAGCGGATGTTGGCGCGGCGCGCCTGGAAGTCCTCGAAATTGGAGCACGAGGAGACCTCGACGTACTTGTTCTGGCCGGGGAACCAGGCCTCCGGGTCGTACTTCTTCGCCGCCGTGAAGCCCAGGTCGCCTGTGCACATGAGCGATACCCGATAGGGAATCTCAAGGCGCTTGAGCACCTCTTCGGCGTTCGCCAGCAGCTTCTCCAGCTCGTCGTAGGAGGTCGCCGGCTCGACGAACTTCACCATTTCCACTTTGTCGAACTGGTGAACGCGAATCATCCCCCGCGTATCCCGTCCAGCGGCGCCCGCCTCTTTGCGGAAGCACGCGCTGTAGGCCACGTGGTAGATCGGCAGCGTCCCCGGTTCGAGGATCTCGTCCCGGTACATGTTCGTCACCGGCACTTCCGCCGTGGGGATGAGGAACAGGTCCTCGTCGGCGACGCAATACGCATCCTCTTCGAACTTGGGCAGTTGTCCCGTGCCGACCATCGATTCCCGCTTCACCAGGTACGGCGGCGCGACCTCGCTGTAGCCGTGCTCCAGCGTGTGCAAATCGATCATCCAGGCGATGATCGCGCGCTCCAAGCGCGCCAGGTCGCCCTTCAGAACGTAGAACCGCGTCCCCGATATCTTCACGCCGCGCGCGAAGTCGATCATCCCGAGCTGCTCGCCGATGTCCCAGTGCGCCAGGGGCGCAAAGTCGAACTGCCGTGGCTGGCCCCAGGTGCGCACGACCACGTTTTCCGTATCGTCCTTGCCCGTCGGCACGCTTGGATGGGGTACGTTGGGCACCACCAGCAGCAGTTGATTCAGGCGTGCCTCGACCTCGCCGACCCTGACGTCGAGCTCCTTGATCTTGTCGCCGACTTGACGCATCTCGGCGATCAGGTCGGCCGGCTTCTGCTTCATGCGCGCGATCTGCTGTGACACCTGGTTGCGGCGGGCCCGCAGCGTCTCGACGTCGGTCAACAGCTTGCGTCGCTCGTCGTCGAGCGCCAGTATCTCGTCGATGGGCGCTGTGTCGTGCTTCTTAGCGAGGCCCTCGCGGACCAGGGCGGTGTTTTCGCGGATGAGTTTCAAGCTTAACATGTGGTTTCCTCTTTGCGGTCCTTGCAGTCTAGGGGCCGACCCTCACCCTAGCCCTCTCCCAGAGGGAGAGGGGACAGGACCTCCGCCTTATCCAGGTTCTCTTGCCACCACGCCAGACTCTCAGCCTGATGTACATCGGCGCATCATCAATCGCGCCCCTCCGTGCCTCCGTGTCTCCGTGGTGAACCGTTCTAAAACAGCTTATGCCTAGGTCCGCAACTGGGGAAACAGGATGACCTCGCGAATCGAGCTTTGATCGGTGAGCAGCATCACCAGCCGGTCCACGCCGATCCCCAGTCCCCCCGTGGGCGGCATGCCGTGCTCCATCGCGATGACGAAATCCTCGTCCATCACGTGCGCCTCTTCGTCGCCGGCTGCCCGTTCCTCCAGTTGCCCGACGAACCTATCGCGCTGGTCCAGCGGATCGTTCAGCTCCGTGAAGGCGTTGGCCATTTCCATGCCGCCGATGAAGCCCTCGAATCTCTCCACCAGGTCGGGGCGATCCTGCTTGCGCTTCGCCAGCGGCGACATATCCACCGGGTAATCGGTCACAAACGTGGGCTGCATCAGCTTCGGCTCCACGTAGGCGCTGAGAAGGTGATCGACGAGCTTCCCGCGCGTCACCTCCGGCGCACCCTTCAGGCCTCTCCGGGAGATTTCGTCGTAAAGGCTCTGCTGATCCGTGTACTGGTCGATGTCGAGACCGGTCTCGTCCAGGATCGCCTGCCGGAGCGTAACCCGTCGCCACGGCGGCGCCAGATCGATGGTGCCGCCTCGGAAGGTGATCTGCTCGGTGCCCAGCACCTCCCTGGCGATGAAGGGCACCATTTCCTCGGTCATCGCCATGACGTCGTTGTAGTCGGCGTAGGCCTCGTAAGATTCCATCACCGTGAACTCGGGGTTGTGCTTGATCGAGATGCCCTCGTTCCGGAAGTTCTTGCCGATCTCGAACACCTTCTCGAATCCTCCGATGATCAGTCGCTTGAGATAGAGCTCCGTGGCAATCCGCAGGAACAGGCTACGGTCCAGCGCCTGGTGGTAGGTCTCGAAAGGTCGCGCCGCGGCGCCACCGTAGAGCGGTTGCAGTATCGGCGTCTCCACCTCGACGAAGCCGCGCAGGTGCAGGAAGCGGCGCATGCAATCGATGATAGCGCTGCGAAGGCGAAACACCCGCTGCACTTCCTCGCTGGAGACAAGATCGAGGTAGCGCTGGCGATAGCGCTTCTCCACGTCCACCAGCCCGTGCCACTTCTCCGGCAGAGGCCGCAGCGACTTGGCGAGGAACGTGCAGTCCTTCATCTCCAGCGTGATCTCCCCTGCCTTCGTGCGGAAGAGGGTGCCGGAGGCGCCGATGAAGTCGCCTATGTCGAAGGTCTTGAAGAGGTTGTACGCTTCTTCGCCCAGCACATCCAGGCGTGCATAGACCTGAAGCTTGCCGCTGCCGTCGGCGATGTGGGCGAAGGTGGCCTTGCCCAGGATGCGCATGCCGACGATACGGCCCGCGACCCTCAGCTCGCGCTCCCGAAGCTCATCGCACTGCGCCTTCGCCTGCGCGGCCAGGTGAGTTCGCTGATAGCGCCGCGGGTAAGGATCGATGCCCAGGGCTCTAAGCCTCTCCAGCTTCGCCACTCGCTGCGCGCGCAGGTCTCCTGTGTCAGCCATCTGTTATGAACATTCCCTTAGTACACCAAATGGGGCAGTGTCAGTCTATCTCTACCACGTGTAACTTCAGAATGCCGGCGGGGACCACGACCTCCACTTCCTCGCCGATTTTCCGGCCTAGCAAGGCCCGGCCCACCGGCGACTCGTTGGAGATCTTTCCTTGACGCGGGTTTACCTCAGCGGATCCCACGATCGTGTACTCCTCGCGCTCGCCATCATCGCCCGTCACGACGACGCGCGAGCCTAGCTTGACGGTATCGTGGGCGTGATCGCTCTCGATGATCACGGCGTTGGCGATCATCTTCTCGAGAGTGAGGATCCTGCCTTCGACGAAAGCCTGCTCGTTCTTGGCTTCGTCGAACTCGGCGTTGTCCATCGTATCGCTGAATTCCTTGGCCAGTTTGATGCGCTCGGCGACCTGCGGCCGGCGAACGTCTCGCAGGTGCTTGAGTTCGGCCTCAAGCTTGTCACGACCCTCACGGGTCAGAAACACCGGTTTGTCGTACATGGCCTCTCCTCTCCTGCCAGCACTCCGAGATTGTGCACCCACTACCCCTACCAAAAGAACTGAGAGCCAAAAGCCCTCAGTTCACTGTACGTCTGCTGTATTATAAACTACACGCGACGAATTTGTAAATAGCGCTAGCTAGTCGCCGACGAACACGCGGGGGATGAGCACGCGGTTCTGCGCCCCGGCTATCGACCAGAAACCCTCGGCCAGCGAGAACCTGTCGCCGCGGAGCGTGTTGGTGTCCCACTGGCCGATGGTGCTATGCAAAGTAAGGGTGCCGCCGGCGCTCGTCCCGCCGCCAGCGCCCTCTGTTTCTACGACTGAAAGCCGGAAACGGTCTGATTGGGCCAGCGCCAGCGAGCCGGACAGCAGGAAAGCCAGCGCAAGGATCGCGAGTAAGGCCCTCATAACATACGCCTCCTTCGCCCCTGCCACAAAGCCAGTGGGCCAACCACCAGAAGGCCCCAGGCTCCCCAGCCGCCGGGCCACCCGTTGCTCTCGGCCGGTCGAGCAGATGTCCGTGCCACCTCGACTTTGAGTATCGCGACATCCTGGCGCATCTCGTCCAGCGACTCTCGTAGCGCAGCGGTCTCTGCCTTCAAAGCGGCGATGACCTCGTCCTTCTCGTGAGCCACCTGGAATAGCCCCTGGATGGCAGCCAGCGCCACGCCGTCGGCGTCTACCGTGCCGATGTGCTCGGCGTCCTCCCCCACGCCGAAGGCAGCGTAGAAGTCTTGAGCCATCGGCCCGATGTGGCGGATGGAGGAGTAGACGTAACGGCCCTACCCTTCTGAGCCGAGCATACGCTCTACCTGCCGCAACTTCTGTGCCACGCTACGGCGAAAGACCCAAGGGGTGACAACGGGTACGCGGCAACTGGGCGATAAAAGACGCAGGGCCTATGCATTCTCTCTTGCGTGGCAAGAGTGCTTGCCACGGGCAGGGCGCGTCCACCCGTAGCCGCATCCCTTTAGGGTGCGCGTGCCTGTTCGAGTGCCGAGATGCCTGAGCGATAGCGGGCGCGTGCTGTGGCGAGGCCATCTTCGCACGGCCTGGTACAGCAAGGGCGCGCGCAGGCTAAAGCCTTCGGCTACGGGTCCGTCCCCCCGTCCCCCACGAGGTTGCCCGGTGAGGACAGCACGCATAAGCCCTGATAAAAGACCAAGTTGCTCTTGTCTCCTGCCCTGGCTATGTGCTATAATGCTGCCCTATCATACCCACCAAATTAACAACTGATCGCTCGGGATACCATCTCACTCACCCCAGTATCAGTCTGTCTAGAATGGAGCAGGATCGAATTAATGCACAAGGTAGGAATACCCGGCTGGCGCAGAGTCCGCCGCACACTCTTGCTCACCCTATTGCTTGGATCATTCCTCGCGGGTTGTGGCGGCCCTGCACCGCAGCCGAAGCCCGCGCTGCCCAACTGGGCGAAGACGGGGAGCCCCGATTACGCGCTCCACGTCTTCTTGTGGGGCAACGGAGCAACTACAGAGCGTGACCTCGCAAACGTCAAGAGTGCCGGCTTCGGATGGGTCAAGCAGCGCTTCGAATGGCGCTACATCGAGGGCAACGGCAAGGGCAAGTTCGAATGGAACGAGCCCGACCGTATCGTGGAGGCCATCGGCAAAGCTGGACTGAAGGTGATCGCCCGCGTCGATAACCAGCCCAAGTGGTCACGAAAGGACGACCTCTTCCCAGGTACGGGGCCGCCGGATAACCCGGCGGATTTCGTCGACTTCATATACGCTTTGGCCGGTCGCTACAAGGGCCGCATTCACGCCTACGAGATCTGGAACGAACCAAACCTGGCCCGCGAGTGGGGTAACAAGCAACCCAATGCCGCCGAGTACGTCGCCATGCTGCGCGAGGCGAACAAGGCCATCAAACGAGCCGATCCCACCGCCATCGTCATCACGGCCGGCCTCTCGCCCACGACGGCCTCGGGGGCCATTGCCACGCCTGACGTTGCCTACCTAAAGGAGATGTACGCCGTGGGAGCCAGGGATCACTTCGACGTGCTAGGAGTGCATGGCGCCGGGTACAAGGCCCCGCCCGAGATGAGCCCGGACGAAATCGCCGCCGACGCCCGATACAACCACGGCGAGCCGGGAGTGGGCAGGGTCTATGGCTTTCGCCACGTCGAGGACCTGAGAGCCGTGATGGTACAAAACGGCGACGAAAACAAGCAGGTGGCAGTGCTGGAGTTCGGCTGGACCAGCGATAATCGTCCTGGCTCGCCCTACGCCTGGCACGCCGTCACCGAAGAAGAGAAGGCAGACTACCTTGTCCGGGCGTACAAGTACGCCAAACAGAACTGGTTCCCTTGGGCAGGCGTGATGAGCGCGATCTACATCGCCGAGCCACGCTGGACCAAGGACGACGAGCAGTACTACTGGAGCATTACCGGTCCCGATGGCTCGAAGCGTCCGGCGTATGACGCCCTTAAGAGCCTGATCAAGTAATCCAAGCAGTTGTGGGGAGGGGGGTGGTTGTGTAGGAACCTGAGTGGATACTCTCGCCTGACGCGTGTTATTCTCGGACCCCTATCTGGAAAGGAGGAAAAGATTGAGAAGGCTGTTCGGCGTCTTTTGTAGCATAGTTGCGCTCTCAACCCTTCTGTCGCTCCTGGGCCCGCTGTACGGGCCGGTGGGCGTGTATTCCTCGCGCGGCGAGATCGCCGCCGCAAGCCCTCTGCAGGCGGAGGAGGACCCGCGCTATTTCCGGGAGACCGGCTTTCGCATCAGCGACGACAGGTTCTGGGACTACTTCAACAAACGAGGGGGAACCCGGACGTTCGGCCTACCGGTGTCGCGCAAGTTCAACCTTCTGGGCTTCGAGGTGCAATTCTTCCAGCGCCGCATCATGCAGTTGCAGGGCAACAACGTGGTGCTGCTGAACCTCCTCGACGAGGGCCTTATGCCCTACAACTCCGTCAACTACGCCAGACTGCCGGCGCCTGACCCAACCGTGGTCGCCGCCGCGCCTCCACCCACTAGCACGAACTATTCGGTGAACATCCTGAGGTTCGTGCAAGATAACTCGCCTGATTCCTTTCAAAGCATGGACGTGAGGTTCTATCGCGCCTATGCGGACACGGTGCGATTTTTGGAAGCTTATCCCGACGGCGTAGGCGACCCCAACTGGATGGCAGGCATCAACTTCGAGATGTGGGGCGTGCCCACGTCCAAGCCTACTCTGGATCCCAACAACAGCGACTTCGTCTACTTGCGCTTCCAGAGAGGCATCCTGCACTATGACAAGAAGAGTAACGTAACCCAGGGCATGCTTCTGGCCGACTACCTGAAATCGATCATTACCGGTGCGAACCTGCCCGGCGACCTGGAGGCTCAGGCCAGCACCAGTAAGTACTACAAGCAGTATAACAACGCCCTGCCCAATGGCATGAACCGTCCTAACGACCTCCCGGCGACGGATATGAAGAATGCCTTCGAGCGCGAGCCCGCGCCGGGGGAGCCGACGCCGACGGCAACGCCAACGCCCGCGGCTTCGCCCACGCCGGCACCCGGCAGCACCACGCCGACGACGGGTCTGCGCTACGGGATGCAGGCGCACTTGATCGGCCAGGATCAGCCCCGCGTGATGCAGATGCTCAGAGGCGCGGGCTTTAGCTGGATGAAGCAGCAGATCCGCTGGACCGACATCGAAGGCTCCAAGGGTGCCTACAACTGGGGCATTACCGACAGCATGGTCGCCAACGCCCAGGCCCAGGGCGTCAATCTCCTGTTCAGCGTGGTAGCCGCGCCCGGCTGGGCGACCGGCAACAACCCCGTAGCTGGGCCGCCCAGCAACTACGACGAGCTGGCCGGCTTCATGGGCGCCCTGGCTTCGCGCTACCGCGGCAGGGTGCAAGCCTACGAGGTCTGGAACGAGCAGAACCTCTGGTACGAGTGGGGCGGCTACGGCAGACTCAACGCGGCGTCCTACGTCGACATGCTGCGTCGCTCGTACGCCGCGATTAAGGCCGCCGATCCGAGCGCCATCGTCGTTTCGGGCGCGCTGACCCCAACCGGCGTCAACGACGCCTACAACGCCATCGACGACGTGGTGTACCTCGACCAGATGTACCAGGCCGGGCTCAAGAACTACACCGACGCCATCGGCGCGCATATGGCCGGTTACAACAACGCGCCCGACGACTGGGTGGATCGCAACACGGTCAACACACCCGGCTACAAGGGCCATGGGAGCTTCTATTTCCGGCGCATCGACCAACTGTATGAGGTCATGCAGCGGCACGGCGACAACAAACAGTTGTGGCTGACCGAGTTCGAATGGGGCTCGATCGACAGGTTGCCCGACAACCTGCGCAGCTACGACTGGACGACCCATCTCAACGAGCAAACGGTGGCCAGCTTCCACGTCCAGGCCATCCAGAGCATTCGCACCTCGCGACCCTGGGTCGGCGCCGTCTTCGTCTGGAACCTGAACTGGCGCACCTTCTCCGATCCTTACAAACTGGAACAGGCCATCTTCGGCATACTGAACTCCGACTGGAGTCCACGGCTGATCTACATCGCGCTACGGGACATGCCGAAGTAAGAGTCCTGGACTTCACCGGCATGCGGTGTGGGGCGCTCGAACCGTCGCCCCACATCGCTTCTAACAGAGTGGTAATCTAGCTAAGGGAGGCATGGTCATTAATCCAACACTGCGCGCAAAAGCGGACTGGGAACGTTAAGTCGGGAGCGCAGGCGTCTCGCCTGCGGACGAGACGCCCGCACCCCCAGATGCCTCCCAGCCAATTATGACCAAGCGTCAAGCCAAGCGCCCGAGACGAGAGTATAATTGCGCCGAGAAAAGATATCTCGGAGGATGCTCCAAATGGCCGACGATACGCTTGCTCGCGAGGAGCAGCTTCGCCAAAGCGAGGAACGCTATCGAACGCTGGCCGAGGCGGCGCACGACATGATCTTCATCGTGAACCGAGAGGGATATGTCGAGTACGCCAACAGTTTTGCGGCCAAGCACTTTGCCTTGCGGCCGGAGGAAATCATTGGCAAACGATTGGAGGAGTTGTTTCCTCCAGATGTGGTCGAGCGACAGGAGCGCAGCCTGCGAAGGGTCTTTCAAACCGGCGAGTCCGTGTATGCCGAGCAACAGACGCCGTTTCCGGATCGCGCATTGTGGCTCGGCACCCGGTTGGTTCCCCTCCGAACCGAGGGCGACGAAGTGCGCGCCGTTATGGGCATATCACGCGATATCACGGAGCGCAAACAGACGGAGGACCTGTTCCGCACGTTGGCCGAGAGCTCGCCCATCGGCATATACATCGTGCAGAGGGGCACGTTCCGTTTCGTCAACGCGAAGTTCCAGGAGTTCACGGGTTACAGCGAAGACGAATTGCTGGGTGGCGATGCGCTGAGTCTTGTCATTCCAGAGGACAGGGAAACGGTCAAGGGCAATGCAGTGGAGATGCTCAAGGGCGAGCGTACGACACCATACGAGTACAGGATCGCCGACAAGGCGGGGAACCCCAGGTGGATACTGGAGACGGTGGCCTCGATTCAGTACGAAGGGCAGCGAGCGGCTATGGGAAACTTTATCGACATCAGCCGACGCAAAGGGTTGGAGGAACAGCTCGCTCACCTGGCATCGCATGATCCGCTGACCGGGCTGCCCAACAGGAGATCGCTAGAGGAGGCGATGAATCGCGCCGTCGCCCGAGGCCGGCGGGGAGCGCCAGGCGCACTGCTGTTCCTGGACTTCGATAACTTCAAAGAGGTCAACGATGCGCTTGGGCACGCCGCCGGGGACAAAGCGCTGACTGCCTTGGCTCAATTACTTCGGGACACGTTGCGCGCGGAGGACTTGCTGGTGCGACTTGGCGGAGACGAGTTCGCCGTGCTGCTGGACGGGGCGACGGGTGAGAACGTCAACGTCGTCGCGACACGAATACTGCGAGCAGTCGAGGAGTTTCCCCTTACCCTGGACAACCGAAGCTTTCGGCTAAGCCTCAGCGCCGGCGCGATCGCCATCGACGGCGAGCTCACGCCCACGGTGCTGCTCTCGCGCGCCGATGCCGCGATGTACGAAGCCAAGGCGCAGGGCGGCAACCGGGTGGTGCTGGCAAAGTAGCGCCGACCACCCTCTTGGCTTAATGGTTCGGCACCGGTCTTTGTGATAGAATATCTAGGACTGAGATTGTCGAGTAAGAGCTTGCGAGCCCCGGGAGGGACCTCCGGTGCCGGTGTCAAACACGACAAGGCGTCCGAAAACCACAACCTGGTGGGCAGAGTCCACCAGCTTCTTTGGGCCACTTTTCTGGCAGCCTGTCGAGGGCGCCGTTTTCACGCGAGGCAGTGTCACCATCCATCACGGCGATGCCTTGCAGCAATACGAGAAGTGGCCACCACCTATTGTCATCATCTCGGATGGTGCCTACGGCCTTGGTCTGTTTCCCGGCGATCCGTGTGATCCAGAGACGCTGCCAGACTGGTACGAGCCCCATGTTCGGATGTGATCGGCGCGTGCCACGCCACAAACGACGCTCTGGTTTTGGAACAGCGAACGTGGTTGGGCCAACGTCCACCCGCTGTTGAGACGATACGGCTGGCAATACGTGAACTGCCACGTGTGGGATAAGGGAATGTCTCATGTTGCAGGGAATTCCAACACAAAGACGTTGCGGAAGTTCCCTGTGGTCACGGAGGTGTGTGTTCAGTATGTCAGAGAGGCAAGAATCGATGGACTCGCGCTTAGAGATTGGCTACGTCGTGAGTGGGAGAGAACAGGGCTGCCCTTTTCCATAACCAACGGAGTATGTAACACAAAGAATGCGGCGACGCGAAAGTACTTCACTAGGGATCGGCTGTGGTATTTCCCGCCACTGGATGCCTTTGCAAGGCTGGTCGAATACGCCAACTTGCAGGGCGATCCGGCAGGTGCACCATATTTCTCCAGAGATGGTAGGAGCCCCCTAACATCAGAGGACTGGGCGGCTATGCGCTCGAAATTCCACTGCAAGCCAGGAATTACCAACGTCTGGAGAGAGCCACCTGTGAATGGCAACGAGCGAATTAGATCTGGCGCAAAGAGTGTCCACCTCAACCAGAAGCCCCTAAAGTTTATGGAGATGATGATTGAGGCCTCATCCGATGCGACTGACACCGTCTGGGAACCGTTCGGGGGTCTCTGCACAGCAGCAGTGGCCTCCTATAGATTGCTGAGAAACTGCGTGAGCGCGGAGCTAAACCGAGACTTCTACGAACTTTCCGTTAGAAGGTTACAAAGTGTCGACTGATATCCCTACGCCTCCCGCTCGGGTCCTACCCGATAAGCTGTGGGAACACTTCGAGCTTTACAGGCGGGTGAAAGAGGCCATAACCTCTCTTCCCTTCTACTTCAAGACGGATACCGTGATATCCGGGCTAATCGCCACCGATATCTTCACCTTAACGCAACTCTTGGCGCCACAATAGAAGAGCAAGTGGTCAGAACGCTTAACGAGATGCGTCCGATTTGGGATCCCGACGATCGGTACAGGCTCTTCGCCTTCACACGACAGGCCCAAACTTTCCCCGACGTTCTGCTAAGACGTTTGCCTGAGACCGGTGTGCCAGACATCCTTCTTGGCCTGGAACTCAAAGGCTGGTACTTGCTGGCCGAGGAGGGTGAGCCGAGCTTTCGCTTCACCGTTACACCAGCCGCCTGCAACCCGCAGGACATGATCGTCGTGGTTCCTTGGGCGCTGTCCAACGTCATCTCCGGGTCTCCACGCGCTTTCCAGCCCTTCATCGAATCTGCTCGTTATGTGGCGGAGTTCAGGAACTACCACTGGCGGTATCTCAAGACAACTAGCCTCATCGCCGAAGTATCGAGCCCAGTAGGGATCAAGCCCTATCCGCGGAAGTCGGATCGAATCTCGGACAGGCCTAAAGAAGATGCGGGAGGGAACTTCGGTAGGCTGGCTAGAACGGGGGTTATGGACGAGTACATCGCGGCCGCAAAGGCGGAGCGCCTGTGTGGGATTGAGGCCAGGGACTGGCTGGCGTTCTTCAAGATCTTTCAAGAGCAGCGGACGTCCGAGGTGGTGGAACGAGAACTGACCAGCTTCGCCCGCCGCATAGCCAGTGCCGGTAGAGTGGACGAAGAAGTCATCTCAAGCGTGCGGATCATTCTGGACGAATTGCGGAAGCTGCTGAGCGCGGATCGCTAGGCCACTGACTGCTCCGCAAGGTCGGGGCTTATTATTCGCGATTATCCCAGCGACGCCGCCGGTTCCGTTTCCCTCGCCGCCGAAAGCTGGCGACAAACGTTAGCCGGACAGCGCTTGTCCTCGATGTGGGCGCGGTACTCCTCGGAGAAGTGGCGCACCGTGCTCAGCGCGAACAACGCGGCCGCCTGCCCGAGGCCGCAGAGGCTCGCCTCGCGCGTCACCTCGCCCAGCACCTCCAGCATCTCCAGGTCCCTTGGGTCACCCTGGCCGGTGCTGATGGCGTCCAGGATATCGTGCAGTCGCTGAGTTCCAATCCGGCAGGAGGTACACCGGCCGCAGGACTCGCGCTGGTCGAAGTCCAGGAAGAACTTGGCCATATCGACGATGCACACGTCCTCGTCCATCACCACGAGGCCACCCGAGCCCATCGTCGAGCCCACTTCCTCCAGCGGATCGGAATCCATCGGAATGTCCAGGAGCGACGCCGGCAGGCATCCGCCCGATGGGCCACCCGGCTGAGCGGCCTTGAAGCGCTTGCCGCCAGGAATGCCACCGCCCAGGTCGTAGATGAGGCGCCGCAGCGTGGTGCCGATGGGAACCTCGACCAGACCGGTGTTGGCGATGTTGCCGTGCAGCGCGAAGATCTTCGTGCCCTTGCCCTTCTCCGTCCCAATGCCGGCGTACCAAGCCCCGCCGTTGTCGATGATGCTGGCGACGTTGGCGAAGGTCTCGACGTTGTTCATCGAGGTCGGCTTCATCCACAGGCCCCGCTCCACCGATCGAACCAGCTTGACTCGTGGCATCGCCCGTCTACCCTCGATCGACGACATCAAGGCCGAGGATTCGCCCGCCGCGTATGAGCCGGCGCCTTTGCGCAGCGTCATCTTGAAGGAGAACTCCGAGCCCAAAATGCCCTTGCCAAGCAGGCCATATTCCCCTGCCTGCCGAAGCGCCCTCTCCACGCGCTCGATGGCCAGAAGGTGCTCGCCGCCGATGTAGAAATATCCTTGATCCGAGCCGATGGCAACTGCCGCGATGAGCATGCCTTCGATGACGCTGTGCGGGTTCGCCTCCATCAGACGACGGTCTTTGTAAATGCCGGGCTCGCCCTCCTCGCCGTTGCAGATCACGTACTTCGGATGGCCCTTTGCCCTGCGGCATGACTCCCACTTGACGCCCGCCGGAAATGCCGCGCCACCCCTGCCCATCAGGTAGGAGGTCTTCATTTCCGCGATGATCTCCTCCGGCTTCATCTCGAAGAGCGCCTTGGCAAAGGCGCTGTACCCGCCATTGGCGATGTAGTCGTCGATGCTGTCGGGATCGATCAGCCCCCAGTGCTGCATCACGATGCGCTGCTGTCCCCTGAAGAAAGGCAGATCGCCGTAGGTCGGGATGCCGTCGACCGCTACGTCGCCCATGATGGCGACGGCATGCTCCCGAAGCGTCCTGTCGCCGACAATACACTGATCGACCAGGGACGACACCAGGGCCGGGGTGACGTTACCATAACTTATGCGGGGCCGGCCGGGCTTTACGATGTCCACCAGAACCTCTTTGTGGCACATGCCGTTGCAGCCGGTCTTCTCGACCGTCGCGGCGATGCCCCGCTGCACCAGCTCCCGCTCGAAGGCGGCCTTCACCCGGTTCGCACCGACGGAAATGCCGCAGGTGCCCATCCCAATGATGATTCTCGGCACGTTGGAGCCTTGCTTCTCGACCCATGCCGCTTCGGCTTTCTTCTTTATGGTGTCGAAATCTTCCTTCACTGGCCACCTCGCACCGCGTCGACGTCGTCGCCGCGCAAGACCATTTCGGCTTTCCCTACCGTCATTCGTCCCACCAGATCGTGATTGACCTGGATCGAGGGCGCGTGAGCGCAGAGCCCGAGACAAGCGGACGTCTTGAACGTGTACTCGCCGTCGTCCGTCGTCTCGCCCTCGTCGACGCCCAGCGTTTCACGCACCAGGTCCTCTATCCTGGTGCCACCACGTATGCGGCAGGTTGGCCCGTTGCAGACCGTTAAGATCTTCTTCCCTGGAGCGACCGTGGTGAATTCGTTGTAAAATGACAGGACGCCGTAGACTTGCGACGGAGAAAGGCGCAACGAGTCGGCGATAGTTTCGATCGCCTCCGGAGGAACATAACCGTAGGCGGCCTGCACCTCCTGCAGAATGGCGATGACTGCCCCCTCTTCGCCGGCGTACTTCGCCAGGATCGCTTCCAAAACGTTCGGGGATTTCGCCTTTGAATCGCCCGAAGGGGTGGACATTTCAGAACCTCCTAGAAAAGACCTCTAAGAAAAATCTCAAAAGCGGGGTTTGGAACAGAACGAGCCACCACACCCCCGAGGGCGAGGAGACCTCGCCCCTACGATTTGAGATGACCTCTAAGCGCGGGCCGCCACGCCCAGCGCCTGATACAGCTTCCCGAAATCTAAGCCTCCATCCAGCCCTCGTTCCAGACGCTCGATCCTTTGGCTGTGGCGGAACCTCACCTGCCCCAGGAACTGATCCAGGACCTCCATCGTCGACGCGGTATCCAGCTCCACGCGGATAACCGGCACTTTCGTCTCCCTGGCGCGCGCCAGCACAATCTCGTCAGGGATCGCGCCGTCGGTCACCACCAGGCACGACGTCGACGTCTCCAGCGCGGCCAACTGGATGTCGGGCCGATCGGCGCCGCTGATGACGGCCTTGTCCCGTCGGCGCTGAAAATACGGCAAGCCAGTGTTGAAGCTGCGCGCGCCGATCATCAGGCTTTCCACCAGGCGATCCAGGTGCGCCTCGCAGCACAGGACGGGGCCCGCCAGGGCTTCGGCCAGCTCTCGCACCGTGGCTCCCATCAGACCCCTTTCTTGTGGAACAACGCCGAAGACAGTCGCGCCGGCCTCCTCAATCTGCCTGGCCAGCCTGTTGCGCACGTACTCGGCGTGCTCGGTCGGCACCGCGTTGATCACCACGCCCAGCAGCGCCTGGCCAAAGGCTTCACGTCCAGCCCGCGCGTCGTCGAGCGTAGCTTCGCCGCGATACCTTGCCACCAGAAGAGCCCTGGCACCCAGCATCTCGGCGACCTTGCCTGGCGGGATGCCAAACGAGGCGCCCACTGCCAGCGTGGCCGGCGCCTCGGCGATGACTGCCGCTTTCCCGGCAGCAATAAAGTCGAAAGCGTCTTTTATGCGCTGAGCAATCTCGGGCTGGGATGCACCTTGAGTCTGGGGCTTGCTTTCCGGTGAAAGGACGACGGGGGAGAGAATTGCTAGTGGCTCAGGCAGGCCGAGCCCCTGCTTCAGGAAGATTGCGTCTTCGTCGATCTGGGCATAGTCCTCTGCCTTGCCGGCAACATTGCCAACAGGCTTGAAATATCCCGTCGGGCCAACATCACGTGCCAAGCGCCTGAGCAGTCCGACAGACAAAGACGTCTTGCCGGCAGCGGTGTCGGCAGAACAGACGTAAAGGGAAAGCATCTTGCTATCCTCCGTAATTAGCGGCGTCGCTATGCCGCACCATCGTGGCAAAATCACCCTTTGCAAAGGTGCCGACTTTGCTGTCCGGACGTACCGGCCGCGATTAGTTTTCGGTGCAAAATGGCGGCGGTGCCCCGCCCCAGGGCGAGGAAACCTCGCCCCTACGCTGTTCCAATTCTGCACCAGAAGCCAACTACGTATTGCTCACCGTGCGCTCGGCCACGTGCAGCCGATCGTTGGGCACGAGCACGTAACAAGTCGCCTGTGCAGTGTAGCGGCGCCGCGCCTCTGGCCAGTGGAGCGTGCACGGGATGCCCTCTTCCTCGAAGAGCTCCTTCCACGCCTCCGCGACCATTAGGTTCTGGGTAGTCTTAATCGGTGTCCACATTGCCTGTTTGTTTGTTCGTTTGTTTCAATCCCCTAGGCCAGCCACTGATTCGCGCACTGGCTCCAGCCGCCAAGGAATATAGCACATTTGGGGTGAGTTGTAAAGAAAGCGAGTTGGCTAACCACGCTCATCACGTCTAGGTGACCAGGCGAAACAACTCTTGACGGCAATAGGCGACGGTAGTATATTATCGCAGATAACTCCGAATTTTCGCCTCGACCAAGCTAGCAATCGTCTCTGAGACCGACGTATTGCCTGGACGCAAGCTCTCTCAGAGTGCTTATCGCTACCCGCGTTCTACGTGCGCTAGGCGCCGAATCTAACAGGCATCGGCAATAAGCCCGAGTAATGGCCGCAGGCAACTGCAAAGGAGGTGACAGTATTGACAGTTAAGAGTTTGGCCGATCAAGTCATCGACACCGACGTGCTCGTCATTGGCGGTGGAGCAGGGGGATGCTTTGCCGCGATAGCGGCATGTGACCTGGGGGCTGATGTCGTGGTCTTTGAAAAGGCGGCCATTCGTCGCAGCGGTAACCTTGCCACGGGCGTGGACGATGGTCGCTTCGCCCACCCCGAGATCACGGTGTCGCCAGAGGTCTTTGTCGAAACCACCGTCGAGCCCATGGAGGGCATGGTCGATCCAAAGCTCGTCAGGATACTCGCCGAGGAGTGTTACGACCGGGTGCAGGATCTGGAGCGCATGGGCGTCAAGATGCGTGAAGACGATGGAAGCTACAAGCGCTTCCCCAATCGGCATCCCGCCGCCGTATGGTTTCGCGGAGCCGACTTGAAGCTCAGGATGTCGGACGAAGTGCGGCGACGCAACATCAAGGTTATCGAGCGCACCGTGGGAACACGCTTGCTGACCGACGGAAACGCGGTCGTGGGTGCCACCGGCGTCAACGTGCGCGATGGCAGGTTCGTCGTGTGCAAAGCTAAGGCGGTGGTGCTCACCACAGGTGGCGCCTTGCGACTGAACAGGCTGGACGCGGGTCTGTTTATGACCCACCTTTGCGCCGCCTGCTCGGGCGACGGCATAGCGATGAGCTACCACGCCGGAGCGGAGCTGACGGGAATGGAGTTCAAAGCCGCCTCGGTGCGTCCGGCCAATCCCAGGATTATTCCGGCGCTGGGCTCGGTGTTGGACGCAGGCGTGCCCGTCGTCGACGGGCGGGGAGAGCGAGTAATGCCGGCCTTCCGTGAGCCCGCGATTAGTCTTGGCGAGGTCGTGTTGGAGAGGGAGAAAGCGGGTAAGGGCCCTCTGTATTGGGATTTCCCGGCGCTGAGCGAGGCAGCTCAGTATCAGTTTGTGCGCGCGATGATGAACGAAAGGCCCATCTGCATCAAAATGCTCAAAGAGGACGGCGTCGACCTCAGAAGGGACAGGGTCGAGATCTTCCACATCGGAGAGGAAGGCATCGACATCCATATGGGCGGCATCATAATTAACGAGGAGTGCCAATCGTCGGTAGACGGGCTATATGCTGCCGGCGACACGATCTCTATCCTCGGGCTGAAGGGCAACTCCGCTTTGAGCGCGATGACCCTGGGACACCGAGCGGGCAGGTACGCCGCCACGCGTGCAAAACAGACGGCGCGCTCCGAGGTCAGCGCGGAACAGGTGAGCGCTGAAAAGCAGCGCGCCTTTGCCCCCCTTGCGCGCAAGGAGGGGCCGGAGCCGGTGGAGCTCGAAGAGAAGGTGCGGGGGATCGTCAGCGACTACTGCGGTGTCGAGAAGAGCGGCGTGCGCTTGAACCGAGGGCTGGAGCTTCTGCTCAAGGCGAAAGATACACACCTCGACAAGGTTGTGGCGAGAAACCCCCATCACCTGATGCGCTTCGTCGAGCTAAGCAATATTTTCGACGTGGCAGAGATGCACATGAGAGCCTCTCTTATGCGGGAGGAGAGCAGGCTCGGCCTGGAGCACCACCGCATCGACTTCCCTAAGAGGGATGACACGAACTGGAGGAAGCTGATTGTGGTGCGCAAGGTGGGCGGCGAAATGACCCTCCAGACCAGAGAAACGCCGGATAGGAAAGGGGGCGAGTGAAGCGATATGCCGCCGAAGATCAGCGAGGAGCTGTGCAACGGGTGCAGGCTTTGTTACGATTTGTGCCCACTGGACGTGTTGGGCTTTGACGACGACAGAAACGTCGCCACGGTGCTGTATCCCGACGAATGCTGGCACTGTGGCGTATGCGAGATCGAGTGCTTGCAGGGTGCGGTGGACGTCGTGCTGCCGCTAAGGGCACGGGGTATCTAGGGCAAGTTGGGGAGGGGAAGGTATGTCTCCGCGTGGTGCCTTGACACAAAGTCAGGCCAGGGGTCGCTACCGCTGCTGTGTGTCCGCCTGCTCGGCGGGTTTCAGGTCTATGGCGGCGAACCTACACTTGCTAAACTGAAATTATGATATAAGCGTTATTGTCAAGTTCGCTGGCCGTATTTTGCGGGTCAGCACAATGCCGGCCACAAGATATGGGCACAGGTAGTTAACATAAGCCTTATATCAAAACTTCAGTGCTAAACACAGCGTTTTACGGTATGCTTAACGTCGGAGGTGGCTGCTGTGAGTAAGATGTTAGGTGTACGACTCGACCCCGAAATAGCGAGGCAGGTGGAGAAGGTGCGCGATCCCGCACGCTTCCCTACTCAGAGCGACTTCGTCCGCGAGGCACTGAAACGAATGATCCGCGAAGAGCGCCGGCGGCGCGTTGCCGCCGAGATCGACCAACTGATGAAAGACCGCGCGTACGTGGCGGAGGCCCAGGCACTGGCCGAGAGCAGCAGGCAGGACCTAGCCAACCACCTAGCGGCGCTGGAGCGAGGTGAGGAGTAGTTGGTCGTGGTGCCCTTCTCCACACACGCCCCACCGGCTAGCTTCCATCCCGAGACGACCATTAACGGCACGCGCACGCGTGCCCTCGTCGAGCAGGTGCGCGCCTTTAGCCGCGCAAACCTGGGCACGGCGCTGGGCACCCTCGCCGGCACGTCCCTAATGGACGAGATAGATGAGCAGTTACGTGACTTGCTTGGACTGACAGTGTGACGCGGTGCTCGGCCACTATCACGCCGGTCGCCAAGTTCCTTTAGCAGCAGATGCCGGGCGTCCGGCACAATGGACGACCGGCATCTGCCGCAGCTTCGCTTCGGGGAGGGTAACTTCTGACCAATTGGACCTTGTGCAGTCACGCTGCCGCCCGCAGTGGCTCCTCTCGCTTGGCGAAGAGCAGGCCCTCCTGGTCGGCATCGACCACCACTGTGTCACCCTCTTTGAAGGCGCCAGAAAGCAACCGCTTTGAGAGCTGGTTCTCCAGGCGCCGCTGGATGGTGCGCCGCAGCGGCCGCGCGCCGTACATCGGGTCGAATCCCTCCCTGGCCAGCCACGCCTTGGCCGCCTCGGTCAGCTCCAGTTCCACCTTCTGGTCTCGCAGTCGACGGCGGAGGTCGTCGATTAACAGCTCCACGATCTGCTTGATCTGCGCCTCCGACAGCGGATCGAAGATAATGATGTCGTCGACCCTGTTCAGGAACTCCGGCCGGAAGGTGCGCTTTAGCTCGTCGAGGATCAGTTGTTGCGTGCGCTCGCGCTCGATCTTGCCCGAGGACGCAACCTGGAAGCCTATTGGCGTCTGCTTGCGGATGTGCTGCGTGCCGACGTTGGACGTCATAATCACCACGCTGTTCTTGAAGTCCACGGTGCGCCCGTGCCCATCCGTCAGCCTGCCATCGTCCAGAATCTGTAGTAAGATGTTGAACACGTCGGGATGCGCCTTCTCGATCTCGTCGAACAGGATGACCTGATAGGGTCGCCGCCGGATGGCCTCGGTCAACTGGCCGCCCTCCTCGTAGCCAATATAGCCCGGAGGGGCACCGACCAGTCGTGCCACCGTGTGCTTTTCCATGTATTCCGACATGTCGATGCGCGCCATAGCCTCGTCGCTATCGAAGAGGAACCCGGCCAGCGCACGCGCCAGCTCCGTCTTGCCCACGCCGGTAGGTCCCAGGAAGATGAAGGAGCCGATGGGTCGCTTGGGATCCTTGAGCCCAGAGCGCGCGCGGCGCACCGCATCGGACACGGCAACCACGGCCGGGTCCTGGCCCACGACCCGCTCGTGCAGCCTTTCCTCCATTTGGAGCAGCTTCGCGGCCTCGGTTTCCAGCATCCTGGTCACCGGAATTCCCGTCCACTTAGACACGAGCTCGGCGATATCCTGCTCGTCCACAACCTCGTCCAGGTTCTTCTCGGCGAGCCACTTCTCGCGTGCCTGCTGGTACCCGTCCTGCAAGCCCACGACCTCGGCCCGTAGTCGCGCAGCGCGCTCGTACTCTCGCGCCTGTCCGGCGGCCTCCTCCTCCGTACGAAGCCGCTGGAGCCTCTGCTCCATCGTCTTGAGGTGCGGGGGGATACTGTAAAGGTCCATCTTAACCTTGGAGGCAGCCTCGTCGATGAGGTCGACGGCCTTGTCGGGCAGAAAGCGGTCCGAAATGTAGCGGTCGGACAGCGTTGCGGCGGCGACGAGCGCCGAATCGTCGATTCTGATCTGATGGTGCGCCTCGTATTTGTCCCGCAGGCTGCGCAGCATCTCGATGGTCTCTGCCACGGAGGGCTCGTCCACGAGCACCGGCTGGAAGCGCCGCTCCAGGGCCGCGTCTTTCTCGACGTGCTTTCGATACTCGTCCAGCGTCGTGGCGCCCACGCACTGCAGCTCACCACGGGATAGCGCCGGCTTGAGCATGTTGGACGCGTCGATGGCTCCCTCCGCGCCACCCGCGCCGACGACGGTGTGCAGCTCGTCGATGAACAGGATGATCTCGCCCTGGGCACGGCGGATCTCGTCCATAACTGCCTTGAGTCGCTCCTCAAACTCGCCTCTGAACTTCGAGCCGGCCACCAGCGCGGCCAGGTCCAGGGCAACCACCCTTCTCTTCCGCAGCATGTCCGGCACGTCGTTGGCGGCGATCTTCTGCGCCAGGCCTTCGACAATGGCCGTCTTCCCAACGCCTGGCTCGCCGATCAGCACCGGATTGTTCTTGGTTCGGCGCGAAAGGATCTGGATCACGCGTCGAATCTCCTCGTCTCGTCCGATGACGGGGTCCAGCTTTCCGGCCCTCGCCAGCTCGCTAAGGTCGATGCTGTACTTCTTGAGCACCTGGTACTTCTTCTCGGCCTGGGGATCCGTGACGCGCTGGGTACCCCTGATCTCGGCCAGCGCCCGATAGATCTTCTCCTGGTCGACGCTGGCCTCGCGCAGAATCCCAGCCACCGCTCCCTCGCGGTCGCCCGCGATGGCGATGAAAAGATGCTCGGTGCCGACGTACTCGTCCTTCAGTCGGCCCGCCTCCTCCGCGGCCATGTCAAACACTCGCTTGAGGCGAGGCGTGATGTACACCTGCACTGGGTGGCCGCTGTATTGATGAACCCTGGGACTCGACGTCAGCACGTCGATGATCCGCTGTTTCATAGACTGTGCATCCACGCCCAGCTTCTGCAAGACCTGTGGAACCAGCCCGTCGGCCTGCTCCAGCAGAGCCAGTAACAGATGTTCCACGTCCAGTTGGCTATGGCCAAAGCTCTGCAACAATTCGTGACAACGAGCGATAGCCTCTTGGGCTCGCTCGGTAAAACGATCGAAACGCATCTCAATTACCCCCGATCTACCTCAAACCACCCAGCCTATCGCGCCATGATTCATCGCGCCGGCTCTGCCTTGGCCAGAGCTTTGCGGAGCTGCTCGACCTCGGCGTCAAACTCCCGGCGCATCTCCTCCATTTCCCGTTCCATCTGGACTATCTTCTCAGCCATATTCATGATGACCTCGACGCCCGCTAGATTCACGCCCAGGTCGTCGACCAGTCGCTTAATGTGCCGCAGACGCTCAATATCTCGCTGGGAGTAGAGTCTTAAGTTCCCTCTAGATCTCGATGGCTCCACGATACCCAGTCGCTCGTAATAGCGCAGCGTCTGAGGGTGCACCTTGACCATTCGAGCCGCCACACTGATCACGTAGCACGGCTGGTTATCTCTTTCGTCTTCCATCGCTTCACCTCTCTTGGTAAGCGCGTCCTTCAGCGGAAGGACGCCCCTACTTCGCCGGCCTCATTTCGGCCAACTGCTGGAACAGCTCTTTCTCCCTGGCAGACAGCTCAGTAGGCAAGACCACCCTTACCTTTGCGAAGAGATCACCTTTCACGTTGCCTCCTAAATGAGGCATACCCTGGCCGGCCAGCCTGAACACGCGGCCGTTCTGTGTCTCCGGCGGCACCTTCAAAGCCAGATCGCCTTTCAACGTGGGAATGCGGACCTCGCCTCCCAGGATGGCCGTGAGCAGGGGAACCTGCACATCCTCGTACAGATCGTCGCCCTTGCGCTCGAATACCGGGTGGGGCCTGACGGTCACGACCAGGTAAAGGTCCCCATTGGCTCCACCCGCCACCCCCGGGCCGCCCTCGCCGGCTACTCGCACCCGCGAGCCGTCTCGCACACCGGGGGGGACCTTCACCTCCAGGCGCTTACCAGGAGCGTTCGGAGCCTGCACCTGCAACAGGCGCTGCGTGCCATTGTAAGCCTCCTCGAGGGTCACCTCCACCGGGTACTCGACATCCTCACCCTTCCGCTGGCGCCGGGTGGCTCCAGCTCTGGACCCTCCCCCAAAGTAACGATCGAAGATGTCGCCAAGATCGAACGAGTCACGCCCGGTGTTAAAATCGTACTCGAAACCACCGGGGTACTCGCGGCTGAAGCCCTGGCCAAAACCACCCTGCTGATCGATACGTTCCCATGCCTCTCCGTATTTGTCGTACTTGGCCCTTTTATCGGGATCGCCCAGCACCTCGTAGGCGCGCTGGATTTCCTTGAACTGCGCCTCGGCCTGCTTATTACCCGGATTCACGTCGGGATGATACTTGCGGGCCGCCTTGCGGTAAGCCTGCCTTATTTCCTTTTCGGACGCATTTCTAGCGACGCCCAATACCTGGTAGTAATCCCTTGTACTAGCAGTTGGCATTGACGTACCCCTCCGGTAAACTGGCTAGGCCGCCTCCTCAGCTTGAACCGCTTTCTCCAACAAAGCTACGGTGAGTACTTCGTCCATTTCCGAAACCGTGATGACGTTCAGGCTCTTCATTACGGCCTTCGGAATCTCGTACAGGTCTTTGGCGTTCTTCTCGGGCAAAATGAATGTCTTGATTCCTGCCCGGTGAGCGGCCAGGATCTTTTCCTTCAATCCACCGATGGGCAGCACGCGTCCTCTGAGGGTGATCTCACCGGTCATGGCCACGTCCCGACGCACGGGCCGACCGGTGAAGGCCGAGATCAGCGCGGTGGCCATGGTGATGCCTGCCGACGGGCCATCCTTCGGGATGGCGCCCGCGGGCACGTGGATGTGGACGGCGCGCCTGTCGAATTCCGCGGGTTCGATGCCGAGTTGCGTCGCGCGCGAGCGCATATAGCTGAGCGCCGCGCGAGCCGACTCCTGCATCACATCGCCCAACTGCCCGGTCAGGATCAGCTCCTGCCTCCCCTCCATCACGTTGACTTCCACGGAGATCAAGTCACCGCCGACGGGTGTCACCGCCACACCGGTGGCAATGCCCACCTCATCCCTTTCCTGAGCCGCGCCAAAGAAGAACCTGGCAGGACCGAGATAGTTATGGATGTCGGTCTTCTTGATCAGCGTCGCCTTGCCAAAGCCCTCGGCAATCCGCTTGGCAACCTTGCGATAGATCGAGGCAATATTCCTCTCCAGGTTGCGTACTCCAGCCTCCTTCGTGTAATCGCGAATAATGGTGCGTAACGCATCCCTGGAGATCCGCGTCTGGCCGGTCTTCAAGCCGTGGAACTCGAGCTGCTTGGGCAGCAGGTAACCCTCTGCGATGTGCAGCTTCTCCTCTTCCGTGTAGCCGGCGATGTCGATGATCTCCATCCGGTCCCGCAGCGCGGGCGGGATAGTGTCGAGCATATTCGCGGTGGTGATGAAGATCACCTTGGAGAGGTCGAAGGCAACCTCCAGGTAATGATCGCTGAAGCTGACGTTCTGCTCGGGATCCAGCACCTCAAGCAGCGCCGCGGACGGATCGCCACGGAAGTCGATACCGATCTTGTCGATCTCGTCCAGCATGAATACCGGATTGCGTGAGCCCGCGTTGCGCATGCCCTGGATAATCCTGCCTGGCAAGGCGCCGACGTAGGTTCGGCGATGCCCGCGGATCTCCGCCTCGTCGCGGATACCTCCCAGGGACATCCTGATGAACTTGCGCCCCATAGCGCGCGCGATGGACTTGCCCAGGCTGGTCTTGCCGACGCCTGGAGGCCCGACAAAGCACAGGATCGGGCTGCGCATCTTCTCGGCCAACTTGCGCACGGCCATATACTCCAGGATCCTCTCCTTGACCTTGGACAGGCCATAGTGGTCCTCGTCCAGCACCCGCGCGGCCTCTATCAAGTCCAGGTTGTCCTCGGTCTGGATGGACCATGGCAGCGCCACCAACCACTCTACGTAATTGCGAACCACGGCCGTCTCGGGCGAGGCTGCCGGAATCTGCAACAGACGATCCACTTCGCGCATGGCCTTTTCTTTAGCTTCGTCCGGCATGCCCGCAGCCTCGATCTTCCGACGCAGCTCGTTTGTCACCGCGGCCTCGGGGCTGTCCTCGCCGAGCTCCCTCTGGATCGCCTTCAACTGCTCGCGCAAATAGTAGTCGCGCTGCATCTTCTCGACGCCCTTCTGGACCTCGGACTGGATCTTGTCCTTTAGTTGCAGGATTTCCAATTGCTTGCTCAGCAGCACGCTCACGAGGCGCAATCGCTCGTACGGATCGAAGCACTCGAGAATCTCCTGTTTCTCCATAAAGCTGACGTCGGGAGCCAGCGCGACCGCGTCGGCCAGCGCGCCCGGATCCGTAATGTTATGGACGGCAGCCGACGCCTCCTCCGGCACCTGCTTGCTGAGGTCTACGTACGACTGGAATTGGGAAAGAACCGAGCGCATCAGCGCCTCAACTTCCAGAGTCTTAGCGATGGACCTGTCGACCTCCTCGACACGGGCCAAGAGGAAAGGCTCGCTCTGCACGAATTCGAGGACCTTCGCCCGCGAGCGTCCCTGCACCAGCACCTGCCAATCGCCGTCTGGCAAACGCAAGGTTTGGGTTATGTCCGCCACCGTTCCCACCCGATATAGATCTTCAGGAGCGACATCCTTGCTCATTTGCTCCCTTTTCTCTGCGAGGAGAAGGATGGGAATCTGCGAGGCCAGCGCCTCTTCCACGGCCTTCAGCGAGACCGTTCGTCCCACGCGTAAGGGTAGTAGCATCTGCGGGAAGATGACCGTCGAGATCAACGGCAGGACCGGCAGGCTGGGTGGGGTCCGGTCCCGATCTCTAATCCTCACGGTCCGCCGTCTAGGCTGCGCGGCGTAGGTCTTTTCAACTTTCTGCTTGAGCGGCGATTTGATTGGCATAGCCCCCTCGGTACTTCTCAACTTCAACTTTAGAATATTCTACAGCTTGAGTATATCATTGTCAAGCACTATGAAACCAGTCTCGCAAATCTATTGACAATTCGGGCAGCACATGCTAGATTGTAATTGACGATGGATGAGGCGCCTGCAAGGTGGAAGCCACTTTTGCAAGACCTCACTAAGCAGGAACTGAGTCGAAGAAGACTAAAGGAACCAAGGAGGATAACCATGGCGAATCTGGTTAGGTGGAATCCAATTAGCGAGATGATGTCGCTGCACGGTGCGATGGACAGACTGTTCGAGCAGAGCTTCGTGTGGCCAAGGTTTTGGATTCACCCAAGTGAAAGCCTGTACGTGCCGCTCGACGTCTATCAGACCGACGACGCGGTGACGGTCAAGGCTGCCCTGCCTGGCGTAAGGCCGGAGGACATTGACGTAACATTTCAGAGCGGGTGTCTCACCATCAAAGGCGAGACCAGATATGACGAGGAGGCCAAGCGGGAGGACTACTATTTCCAGGAGCGGCGCTACGGATCGTTCTGTCGACAGATAGAACTGCCCGCGACCGTCGCGCCAGAAAAGGCCGAGGCGGTGTTTGAAAACGGCGTCCTCACGCTGACCCTGCCGAAGGCCGAGGAAGCAAAGCCCAAGCAGATCAAGGTTAGGGCAACCGCCAGCATCGAAGCACCGAAGAAGACCGAGACGAAGAAAAAGTAAGGCAACGTCACAATAGCATTCTGCACGACGAGCTTGTCGCTACCAGGGCCGGCGCTACCAGTCCCCTCTCCCTTCCGCAGAAGGGAGAGGGGACAGCGCCCCTACCGGTGGTTGACGAGGCCACGGTAGACGTCTTCGAGCACACTGAAGCTGCTCTCCCAATCCGCCCTCACCTGCGCTATGTGCAGGTTCCGCTGTCCCATGGCACGCTGAGCTTCCGGGTGTCCAACTAGCTCTGACAATCGACTGGCAAGGGTGGCTGTATCGCGTCGCGGAACGATGAAGCCGTTCACGCCATCCTCGACCCATTCGAGGTACGAGGGCACGTCAGATACGACAACAGGGAGTCCGCAGGCCATCGCCTCCAGCATGGCCACGGAAGAGCCGTCGCTCAACGAACTGCTGACATAGATGTCGGCAGCATTGAGGTGTTCGGCCACCTCCATTTCATCCACTTGCCCGGCGAAATGGACCTTCTCGCTCAGACCCAGCTCAGCTACCCGCGCCCGGCACACGGGCTCGATTGGACCCGCGCCCAGAAAGATCACTCGCGTGTCCGGTCTTGCCCGCACCACCACCGGCAGCACCTCGACGAAGTACTCCAGTCCGTAGATGGGCTTGTTCAAGCCACGGCACATGATCAGGACGGTATTGCCCTCCCACCCAAGTCGCCGCCGCAGGGACGACGGAGGAGGGCTGGGTCGAAACACGGACAAATCCACCCCGTGGGTGAAAACAACAATCGCGTCTGAGCGCCGACCTGTCAGCTCCAAGATCTTCCTCTTGACGTACTCACAGTCGCAGGCGACCCTGTCGGCGCGTTTCAGCGCAAATTCTATTTCCCACCTCAGTACACGTCCTTCTTGCGGCCTGAGAAGCACATCGGAACCCGCGGTCATCGCGACTGTCGGGTGGAAGCCACTGACAGCACCGTAGAAACCGTGGTCTGGCATCCAGAAGGTGTGCAAGATGTCTGGCTTCAATCGCGCGAGCAGTCTCCTGAGATGCCACGCCCTCTGCAAAAAGACCAGGCGGCCGATGCGCGCGGGGATGAGGCCAGGGTAATGGCAAACCTGCACACCGGGGACTTCAACGACATCTTCACGGGAGTACGAGATCAAGGTGGGCTCGTGCCCACGATCCACCATTTTCTTAAGGAAACGGCGATCGACTGATGTGTTGCCTCTGGACAGATAGGCGATCCTCATTGTGCCCGTCCCTGACTCGACGATTTTGGCTTTTCCAACGAGGAAAAATATACGCGGGCCAGGCATCGAGGTCAACAGGGAAGGGCGTTACAGTTCCGTACAAAAGCGCCTCGTGAGCGCACAATCAGCTTACAGTATCTCAGGAAGAATGGTGTGATGGGCGGATTGCCTAAGCTAATCTGATTTGAGGATAACGCCGACCCCAGGGACGGTTCGCAACAGGCGCGGTTCATCAGGCTCGTCCTCGAACTTCTGCCGCAAACGATGCACGGTAACCCGCACCACGTCCTTGCCTGACGGGTCGTCGTAACCCCACACGTGTTTGAGGATCGCCCACGTCGGGACGACGGCGCCGGCGTTTACCATAAGGTAGTGCAACAGCCGAAACTCCGTCACCGTGAGATTGAGGAGGTGGCCGTCCTTTGTTACCGTATGCTCCGCCACGTTCATCTTGACCGGCCCTGCCTCGAGTAACGCCCTCGACGACTCGGGGGCCGACCATTCTTGCCCCTGGCGCCTGAGGTTGGCGCGAATGCGGGCGATCAACTCGCGGTGGCCGAAGGGCTTGGTGATGTAATCATCAGCACCAAGATCGAGGCCGAGCACCTTGTCGTCCTCCACGTCCCGTGCGGTGAGCATGATAACCGGCAGAGAGCTGCGTCGCCGGATCGTTTTGAGAAGCTCGAATCCATTCGACGTGCCAAGATTGACGTCCAGGACGGCAAGATCAGGCTGCTCTCGCTCCAGGAGCCTGAGAGCAGTGTGCGAATCGTGGGCAGCCAAGACGCCGTAGCCCGCTCGGCGCAAGACAAAGCCCAGCACATCGACAAGATCTCGATCGTCATCGACGAGAAGAACTTGCACCGGCGCTCCTTCCTGCCACCGGCAGAGTGAACCAGACCCGTGTGCCGACACCCACCTCACTATCCATGCCAATGCTGCCACCGTGGGCCTCTACGATGTCGCGCGCAATGGCCAGGCCAAGACCAACACCAGGTTCCCGGCGATCTGGGTCAAGACGGTAGAACCGCTCGAAAAGCCTTGCCCGTCGTTCTGGTGGAATACCCGGTCCGCGATCGCCAACCGTTACACGCACTTCGTCCCCCGCAGCCGCAGCTTCCACTCGGATGGCTTCGCCGTCCGGGCCGTACTTCGAGGCGTTGGACAAAAGGTTCTCCAAGACCTGGCAGGCAAGACGCCTATCGGCTAGCACCGTGGGGAGAAGGCGGGGCACATGAAGCTCGACACCCTGGCGGTGCGCTTCCATCCTGGCTTCAACCCCCTCCATCGCTTCGTCGATGATCACCGACAACTGGACTGGCTCAGTGTGTACAACAAACCGTCCCGACTTGATCGCCCCGATGCTGAGCAGCCCATCCAACAGGTTGCGAAGTCGCTGAACGGTGCGGCGGGCCGAGCCCATCAACTGATCGAACTCGTTGGCGCTTAGTTCGGCGTAATCGCTGGCTAATATCTGGAGCGCATTATCCAGCACGGCCAGTGGAGCGCGCAACTCGTGGGAGACGTTGTGGAGCAGCTCCTCCCGCAAACGGTTCAACTCGGCGTAACGACTAACATCCCGAACAACATAGATGAAGCTGGAGCGTCGCTGCGGCTCCACAAGCTCAGCTCGGGCGGCTTCAACCTCCAGATTGGAGCCACCTGCGTTCACGACGCACCCCTGCCAGATCGTCTCCTCGCCTTTGGAGCTTGGCGGCGTTGTGACGAAAGGCAGCAACTCCTGAACACGCCGGCCACGAACACACGTGGCGCTGCCAAACAAAGCAATCGCTGCCGGGTTGAAGCCTGTGAGATCACCGCTCTCCGATGCCGTCAACACCGGCTCACTTAATGCCGCGAATACAGCCCGCTCGTGAGCCTCCCTTCGCGCGGTAGCCTCCAAATTGCTTTGAACACTGCGCCTGGCCAGTTCGAGCTGCTCGGCAAGGGGGGCAAGCTCGGCCTGCTCGACCCTGGGAATTGGGGTCCAGAGGTCACCATCACTGAGGCGAGCGGCCGCCTCGGCCAGCAACCCTATGGGTTCACGGACACGACGGGCCAAAAGAAACGCAAGAGCGGCCCCAAGGGCTATGATGAGAAGTGCCACCAGCGATGTCGGGAGTAGCGCATCGGCCAACTCGCGCATCATCGTCTTGGTGGGCAAGCCAACCGCAAACACGCCGACGGGCACCCTGTCTGACCCGACGAGCGGCGCATACAAGGTGCGAAACTGTCCGACCGGCAGATCGTCCACCACGAGCACTTCCCGCCCGGTGCCCGTCACCTCCTTGTAGATGGTCTGAGCAGAGCGAATCTCCTCGAGCGGTTCGCCATCAGGTCCACGAAGCGTCGTGGCCACTGCCCTGCTGTCGGAGAGCAAGCTCGCCTCAAGCCCTGTACGCGAGCGAAACCGATCGAGCTGCCTTTGGTCGAGAAACGATGCCACGCGAACCACGCCGATAGGTTGCCGGTCGGTGGGTGATGGGAACGGGAAGTACATCACCTGGAGGAAGAGACCCTCGCCAGCTCTAACAATCCCGTAGGCCGGACGTCCGGCAAGTGCGCTAAGAAACCCTGCCGTCCGGCTAAGAGCGTCGTTCGTCTCGGACTGGTTGTCCGCATGTGACCGCACGACAACTCGGCCCTGGGCATCGGCGACGAGCGCGTCGTCCACGGCCTGCAGTCGAACGGCCATCATCAGCCTTTCTGCGATCAGTTCGCGACGACCATCGCCGGCCGCGGCGATGAGCTCTCTGTCGCTAGTCAACCATGTTCCGACGGCCAGGAGATCCTCGCGGATGCGGTCCAAAGAAGCTCTGAACTGCTCCGCGCCTTCCGCCAGACGGCTATCTGTTCTTTGCTCGATGACGTGACGCACTTGCAACACGGTGACGACCGCGACGGCTGACGCCGTGCCGATGACCAGCGCCGCCGAGAGCAACACCGAGTGAACCACGAGGCCGCCGCCAAACGATTTGCTCAGGAGAGACGCTAACGTGAAGACAGCACGGCCATCCTTCTTTTCTGAGGGCACTATCATCGACCTCACCTCGTGGGCGCGCTCCACGACCATCGTGCTCTGCCACTTCCAGGCCGTCCAATTCTGGCGACTAGCGGAGGGCTTCTTACTGCTCCTTAGACCTTCCCTGCTCGTCCACGACCACGCGCTTGGTCCTGAGGTACCACTCCGCGATGTGGTCGAAGCGATGGCTGGGGTCAGCCAGGGTTCCCAGACGCACACCCTTCACGTTCCTGTCGACGGCGTAATTGAACACCGGAAAGTAAAGCAGAATTCCCGGCTGTTCCTCCGCGAAGAGCGTTTGGAAGTCGCGGTACAGTTTTGCTCGTTCCGCCAGGTTGGTGTTGCGACGCGCGTTTTCCAGAAGCTCGTCAGCCTGTCGGCTCGTCCACATGGCGAAGTTCAGCCCCCCTTGCCTTGCCTGCGACGAGTGCCAGAACTGGTAGGAGTCGGGGTCGAAGTTGGGCGACCACTGCTCGGCCAGCACGGCGTGGAAGAATCTCGGCACGAGGAAGTCCTGAACAAAACCGCTCCAGCCAGCCGCCTGAACTTCTACCTTCATACCTATGGCAATCAACTGGCGGCTGATCTCCTCAGCCGCCTTGATCCGCTGTGGCTTGTCGTTGGTGAGCAGAATGAACGAGAGCTTTTGGTTCTCCTTCTCCCTGATGCCGTCGCCGTCGGCGTCACGCCAGCCAGCACTGTCCAGCAACCGTACGGCTTCGGCTGGGCGGTACTCGTACTTCTTGATATCACGATTGTAAGCCCAGGAGAGGGGCATAACGGGGCTGTCGGCCTTGACTGCCTGGCCTCCTGCCGCGACCTCGATGAGCTGCTGGCGATCGATGGCATATGCTACAGCCTGTCGGACGGCCTTCTCCCCGAAGACAGGGGACTTGGTATTGAGTATCAGCAGCGTCAGCTTGGAGAATTCGGGGGCAGAGTACAGGCTTAGCCTCTTATCGGTTCTCAGCGCCGAAGCTTCCTCGGCCCCCAGGTAGCCTACCCCCTGTACCTCATCGATACGCAGCGCAGCCAGCGCCGCCTTGGCATCAGGATAGAAGCGAAACCTCAGCCGGTTCAGCAGCGGCTTCTCGCCGTAGTAGTCGGGGTTGTTTTCCAGCACGACTTCTTTCAAAGAGGACTCCAGTACCCGGTAAGGCCCGGTTCCCACGGGGAGCACATTAAACCTGACTCCTGCCAAGTCCTTGCTCGATATATTGCCGACGACGTGGCTTGGCAAGAGTCCCAGCGTGGCGTTTTCCAGGAACGGAGCATAGGCATCCTTGAGCGTGAAGCGCACCTGAGTGTCGGACATCTTGTCCACGGCGACGTTTTTCCACAGCTCGGCCATGGCGGGGTTCCCCTGGTAGCTAGGATCTTGAATCGCCCTGACGGTGAAAACGACGTCGTCGGCCACGAAGGGGAAACCGTCGTGCCATTCGATATCCTTGCGTAGCTGGAAGACGTAGACCTTGCCATCCTCGCTGATCTCCCATTTCTCAGCCAGGTCGGCGACGACCGTCCCGTCTTCCGCTACTTTCATCAGCCCGCTAAAAACGAGGGCGCTCAGGTCTACATCGACGGGGTTCAAGTGACTAAGGATGGGGTTGATGTACTTTGGCTGGCCGACGACGCCTTCCACATAGGTCCCGCCGGCAGCGGGAAGCTCCAGCGTACGCTGAGGAGTCGATGAAGTGGCCGAAGCCAGTACGACGGCCACGATAATAAAGCCAATAGCGGCTATGGGGACCTGCCACTTCAGCGAACTGCCCAACGTCTAGCCAACCTGCACTCCCTTTGCAGATAGCACGCTGATGATGGACACGATGACGAAGACGACCGCCAGGACTACCGTGAAGTCGAACAGGGTCTTCTCCACGCCCCGCCGTGTCCTGAAAACAGACGAATCGGAACTGAACGTGCCGCTGAAGCCCGCCCCCTTCGACTGAAGCAAGACCACGACCGTTAGCACAACTGAGATGATTATCTGGACGATGTTTAGATACGTGAACAACGAACACCTCCACTTTGACGAAGATGATTATAGCACAGCGAGATGATTCTGGGCAATCAGCAAATCCGCGGCAGCAGCTCGCCGCTGAGCATATCGACAATGCGGGTGCCGCCGATTCGCGTGGCCATCGATACTCGCCCCGCCGGCCCTTCCAAGACTTCGCCGATGATGGTGGCGTCACGGCCGTTTGGCTCCTGCCGCATCTTGTCGACCATCGCCACCGCCACCCCGGGCGCGACGACGGCCACAAGCTTCCCTTCGTTGGCAACATAAAGCGGATCGTAGCCCAACAGCTCGCAGGCGGCGCGCACCTCGTCGCGTACCAAAATGGCCCCCTCAAAAATCCGCATCGCCACCCCCGACTGCGCCGCCAGCTCGTTGAGGGCTGTGGCCAGCCCACCACGCGTCGGATCGCGCAGGCAGTGGATTTCCTTGCTCAATCCGAGCATCCTCTGCACCAGGCCGGTTAGGGGCGCGCAATCGCTCTCGATCTCGGCACTGAACCGAAAGCCTTCGCGCTTGCTCAGCACGGCGATCCCGTGGTCGCCGATCGTGCCGCTCAGAATGATCTTGTCGCCGGCTCTGGCGCCGGAAGCGAAGATCGAGACGCCCTCAGGAACCAGACCCAGGCCAGTCGTGGTGATGAAGACCTCGTCGGCCTTGCCCGACTCGACGACCTTGGTATCTCCGGCTACGATCTCCGCGCCAACCTCTCTCGCCGCCTCACCCATGCTATCCGCGATCCTTGTTAGATCGGCGATTGGGAAGCCCTCTTCGAGGACAAACGCAGCCGAAAGATACAGAGGTGTAGCACCCGACATCGACAGATCGTTCACGGTGCCGTAGACGGCAAGCTTGCCGATGTCCCCGCCCGGAAAGAACAGCGGTTTCACCACGAATGAATCCGTGCTCAGGGCCAAGCGTCCAGTCTGGCGCTCGATCACGGCGCAATCGTCGAGGCGGTGCAGCGTCGTGCTGCCGAACGAGCGCAGAAAGATTCGCCTGATTAGCTGCTGGCTCATTCTGCCGCCGCCACCGTGGGCAAGCAAGACCCTGTCTTGACTGTATCGATCTGACATTGCCATCCCCAAGTTCGTAATCGGTAGGTAAGATGCCGGCTGTTACGGGCACGCCGATGGCGTACCGTCGGGTGCACCACGCCTAGGCAACGGCCCCGGCGCACCTTGAAAGGTGCGGCTACGGGTGGTACAGCCTAGCGCTCGCCGTACTGATAGTATGCCGCGCACGTGCCCTCGGACGAGACCATGCAAGGCCCGATGGGGTGATCCGGCGTGCAGGCGGTGGCGAATAAGCCGCATTCGTACGGCTGTTTGACGCCCCGCAGCATCTCGCCGCAACTGCACCCTGCCGGCTCACTGCTGTAGCCGACGTGGATGTCGAATACCCTCTCGGCATCCACGTCGGCGTATTCCTGTCGCAAAGCCAGTCCGCTCAGGGGGATTTCGCCGAGGCCGCGCCAGGTCGCGTTCACGGGCTCGAAGACCTCCGCCAGCACCCTCTGGGCCACCAGATTCCCCTCGTTTGTCACCGCCCGGCGATACTGAACGGCCACCCCTTTCCTGCCGTCGGCCAGCATGTGTACAAGCATAGATATGCCCTGGAGCACGTCCAGCGGCTCGAAGCCGGTGACCACCCCCGGGCGTCGATAGTCGTTCCCAAGAAAAGAGTAGGCGTCGGCGCCAATGATGGCGCTGACGTGTCCGGGCAGGATGAACCCGTCGATGGCGGTCCTTGCTGTAGGGACGTTGCGTGCAACGTCCCTACAGCAAGGACCATCCAGGAGCGCCCTCAAAGCGGGAGGAATAAGCTTGTGGACGGAGAGCAGGAAAAAATTGTCAAGCCCGCGACGCTGGGCCTCCCGGACGACCAGAGCTACCGCCGGAGCCGTGGTCTCGAAGCCGACGCCGAAGAAGACCACCTTCTTACTCTTCTGGCGCTCGGCGATGCCCAGGGCATCGCCCGGGCTGTAGACGATTCTCACCTCCGCGCCCCTTGCCCTTTCGGTTTCGAGGCTCGTGCGGGTGCCCGGTACCCTCAGCATGTCGCCAAAAGTGACCAGCACCACTTCCGGTCTGCCGGCCAACTCGATGGCCTTGTCGATGTCCCTCTGTGGCGTGACACAAACCGGACACCCGGGGCCTGAGAGCAGTGAGATTTCCGGCGGCAGGGCGGGCCGCAGCCCACTGCGGAAGATCGAGACCGTGTGCGTGCCACAGACCTCCATAAAGCGTAGCGCCGGTCGTCCTTCTACACTGGCACGCAGGCTCCGCAACAACCTCTGCCCCAGCTCTCCGTCGCGATACTCGTCAATGAACCTCATCTTCGATCCCCAACACCTGCCGGAGCAGTCGGAGGGTTTCGAGGGCAGCGGCCTCGTCGATACGCTGGATGGCGTAGCCCACGTGGATCAGCACATAGTCCCCCACGCGCGCCTCGGGCACGAGCGTGAGGTCCGCCTCACGCCGCACGCCGCCCACCTCGACCTCAGCGCCAGAGCCGTCTCCCAGGCTAACGATCCGCGCGGGAATGCCCAGGCACATTGTGAAGCTCCTTTCTCCTCTCGCTCGCCACCAGGGCCTGCCCGAGCGAGATGCCGCCGTCGTTGCACGGCACCAGGTGATGCGTGTACACGGTAAAACCCGCGCCCCGGAGTCCGGCCAGCGCCCGCCGCGTAAGAAATCGATTCTGAAACACCCCTCCGCTGAGGCAGACTCCCTCCAGGCCGGTGGCTCGGCGGACGACGTCGCACACCCTCACGATCATCTGCGCCACGCCGTTGTGAAATCTTGCGGCCAGTATCGCCGGGTCTACACCCCTCCGCAAATCCGTCGCCAAGGACCGGATCACCGGCGAAGAGTCGATCTCCAGTGGCCTTTGCTGCACCTCCCCAAACTGGTAGCCTTCGCTCACCGCCGGGTCGGCCAGCATTTCCAGATCGATGGCCGCCTGGCCCTCGTAGGTTATCTCACCGCGCACGCCGAGCAAAGCGGCGACGGCGTCGAAAAGCCGTCCACAGCTCGACGTCATCGGCGAATTGACCCGCCGCGAGACCTGCCTCCTGACCAGCTCCACCTCCAGCGGGTCGAGCGCCTTGACGAAGTCTACATCCGGAAGGTCGCCGCCAAAAGCAGTCAGGAGATGGCTCAGCGCCATACGATACGGCTTTCTGATCGCCGCTTCCCCACCTGGCATCGGCACCTGCTTCAGGTGGGCCACGCGGACAAAGTCGTGATAGTCTGCGACAAGAAACTCTCCGCCCCAAACCGTGCCGTCCGTCCCATAACCGGCGCCATCGAAAGCCACTCCTATCACGCGCTGGGTCAACCCGTTCTCGGCCATACAACTGGCTATGTGCGCGTGATGGTGCTGAACGGCCAGGAGCGCCGGTGATGGCGCCCCGCGTGAGTCCAATACCTCCGATCCGCGACAAAGCCATCCCCAAGTCTTCGAGCGCTGGCCGTTCGTCCCCTCTCCCTCTGGCCCCGATACATCTCGTCGCAAGGAATGTATCGGGGCTGGGAGTGGGCTAGGGTGAGGGCCGCACCCCACGAGAATTTTATCCTTGTGAAGACGTCTATCTGGTCGACTCAGGGCATACCGCGTCGACAGATAGTCCGGGTGCAGATCGTGAGCCACGATCCGGGGGCTCAGGTCGAAGATCCGGATGAAGTGGTCGACAGACTCCGCGAAGAAGTCCAGCGCTTCCTGATTGTCGAGGTCCCCGATGTGCTGGCTGAGGAAAGCATAGCTACCACTGGTGACACAGAAGGTGTTCTTGAGCTGTGCGCCACAGGCCAGCACCGGTTCCAGTTCCCACTCCACTGCCACGGGCAATGGAGCGTAGCCCCGCGAGCGGCGCACAACAGTCTCCTCACCGTCGAACACCTGCGTGACTGAATCGTCGCACCTGACGTGAATCGGGCGGTCGTGCAGCAGAAAAGCATCCGCCAGTGAGCCCAGACGCGACAGGGCCTCGTCGTTGTCTTTGGAGATGGGCTCCTCGGCCAGGTTCCCGCTGGTCATGACCAGCACGTGGAGCCGTGCCTCCTCGGTGGCCTCCAGAAGCAGATGATGGATCGGCGCGTAAGGCAGCATAACCCCCAGCCGTTTGTTTCCCGGCGCCACTTCGGGCGCCACGGGCGACCCTTGGCGCCGGTCCAGCAACAGGATCGGGCGCCGCGCCGAGGTCAGCAGCCCGGCCTCGGCCCCGCTCACAAAGCAGAGTTGCTCGACCGTGGCAAGATCGCGAACCATAATGGCA
This sequence comes from Chloroflexota bacterium, assembly GCA_016210495.1. The sequence goes on along the minus strand of JACQUC010000144.1, from coordinate 19,614 downwards.
AACGGCTTCTCCACACGCCGCTTGCGCTCGCGTAGCCGGCGCACCGCGTTGGAGTCCGTGGCGTCGCACGCCAGGTGAAAGCCCCCCAGGCCCTTTACGGCCACGATCCTCCCGGACCGGAGCAGAGACCTCGCCTCTTCGATAGGTCCTGGCGCAGGTTGAAGCCCGCGGCCACAAATCCCCTCGACATCTCCGTGTCTCCGTGTCCTTCCCTCATTTAGGGAGGAAACGAGGGAAGGACGTGTCTCCGTGGTGAGGTCGGATCTTTGTAGCCAGATAGACGGGCCGCATCGGGGGCACGCGTTGGGCTGGGCGTGGAAGCGACGGTTTGCCGGGTCGCCGTACTCCAGTAGACATTCGCCGCACATCACGAAGGCCTTCATCGTCGTCCTGGGCCTGTCGTAGGGCACGCCTTCTACTATGGTGAAGCGTGGGCCGCAGTTAGTGCAGTTGATAAGCGGATACCCGTGGCGTCGATCGCGGACATCGAAAAGCTCGGCGAGGCAGTCCGGGCACGTGGCCACATCGGCAGACACCAGTGGTGTCCCGCGTCCCGCTTCGTTGCTGGCCAGAATCGAGAACGAGACGTAGCCAACCGGAGGCAGGCCACACACTTCGATGTGGTCTACGCTTGCCAGTGGCGGCGCGTCCGTGGAGAGGGCACTTAGAAACGCGTCGACTCTGCTGGCTGGGCCCTCGACCTCGATCTCCACGCCCTCGGTAGAATTGAGCACCCATCCAGCCAGCGCGTGCTTCTGAGCTACGCGATGCACGAACGGACGGAAGCCCACGCCCTGCACGACGCCGCGAACGACGACGTGGGCGCGGACGCGGCTATCGAGGCTCTGCTGGTGCCCGCCCTCGATATCCATACGCTCCAAACACCAGTCTTCTGCGCTTGAGCTAATCTCAGTATATCACAAATATTGGCTTACTCCCGGATGAGCGGAACTCGGTGGTATACGCGAGATTGCAGAAATGTCTGAGCCCCGCCCCTCCCCAGGGCGGACAGCGGACGTCCGCCCCTACGCCTCTGCAGTATTTCGCACGGTACCTGGAACCTCCTTTGCCTCAGGCAGTTTGCCCGGCCCTTCATCGCGCAAGACCTCGGCAACTAGCTCTTCGATCTTTGCCCGCACCTCGCGCAGCGCCTGCTGGCCCAGGGGCGTTGCGCGATAGTACTTGCGGATCTTCCCACCCACCAACCGATCCTCTCGCGTGAGATAGCCTGATTTCTCCAACCCGTGCAGCACAGGGTAAAGCGTGCCCGGGGAAAGATGGTAGCCGTGGCGCCTCAGTTCCTCGATCAGTTGAAGTCCGTAGACTGATTCGCGAGCAGCGTGGTGCAGTATGTGAATCTTGGCAAACCCAAGGAAGAACTCGCGCAGCATCGGTTCTCCCGAAGCCTCTTCCGCGCTGGTGGTATCGACCCCTGGGTTTGTCTGGGCACCATCGTTTGCACTTGGACTCTTCATCGGCCGGTAGCCTCTTTCCTGGACTTTGGGCTTCTTCGCGCCCATATCACCGCCAGGAGCAGAACGAGGGCGAATAGCGTCGATAGAGCTATCGCCGGTATCTGCCCCACCGTCATCCAGGTCCCCTGAGCTATCATCACCAGACCAAAGAGGGCGATCATGGCGTTGACGAGCTGCCTAAAGGTGGCCTGGGATACACGCCCTACCAGCCTCTGGCCAAGGTAGGTCCCGACGTAGGCCGAGATGGTCGCGATCAACAGCACTGGCCAGGCCAGGGCGATCTGCTCCCATTGAATAAACAGGTAGACGGGGATACGCGTGGCGTCGATGAAAACGGCGATGAGAGCGGCGGTGGCGATGAATGACTCCTTGGGGACGTCGTAGTTGGCCAGGTAAGCGCCGCGAACGGCGCCCTGATTCCCGAGAAGTCCACCCAGGGCACCCGATACCAGTCCACCGACCTGATCGAAGCGGCGAGGGAAGTGCCAGCCCGATGCACTCGGCAAGAGAGCGCTGCCTCCCATAAGGAGCAGCAACACCCCCAGCAAGACCTTCAACCAGTCGCTCTGGATGAACCCCTGGGCGAAAGAGCCTCCCAACGCTCCCACGATGCTCAGGACGCCGAAGCGTCGCACCAGCCCCAGGTCCACGTGCCGGCGAAACAATGTCAGCCTCAGGAGATTGCTCAAGAAATGGATCACAGCAACCAGCGTCACCGCGATGTGCGTCGGGTAGACCAGCGCGAAAAAGGGCGTAAGCGAGGTGCCAATGCCGAAGCCCATTAGCGTAGCCACGGTGGCTGCGATGAAGGCGACGGCCGAGAATCCCACCAGAGTCAGAGTGTCATTCATCATCGTTTCCCTTCACAACAGATAAGGTACTATCTAGCTCCGATATCGCCAAGCGATAATATACCCCGCTCGCGCTGCTGTGTCAAGGTGGTAATTGCCCAATAGGAGAATCCGTGGGTGGCGGGTCAGACGGTTATGTGCGTAACACGGCAGACAGAACCACGTGGTTATGGCGTAGGCTCGGACGTCCGCTGTTCACCCCTGCGCTTGTTCCTCGAATATATCTCGCTATGCTAACATTGAAGGAGTATTGGGGTACTGGGGCATATCGGGTAAAAATGCACCGGCGGGAGGTTAGTCATTCTCCCGCCGATGCACAGCTAGGAGGAGCGAACCAATCAGCAGGGCCCAAAGGCTGGCCCGGAGTCCTGGTTAGTTGCCTGCATAGTCCAGGTTGTCAAAAAGCGGAGTGGTAGGCCGCGTTACTTTGACGCCTTTCAGGGAGATGCCGCCGCCTACTGAGGCAACGTGGCAGGAGTTGCAGCCAGCTATGGCCCGGTCGTAGGCCTGCGTGAAGGCTTCCAGATCCTCGGCCTTAACCGCTTCCCGCAGTTCCGTCTCAGCGGGCTTCCACCAGGCTCTTAGCCCGGCGGTTCTCGCGGGCCTGGTCACGTCTATGCCCTTCAGCGTCTCGTCAGAGCGGTATACCTCGAAGTCCGCAAGGATCCAGTTGCCGGCCTGGGCGGCAAACCACATCAGATTGAAGTGATCCGTCAACTCCATCATCCGGGGCGCCGTGCCGGACTGAAGCCGCCAGAGGGGCACATCCGCGTTGTAGCTGCTGAGCTTCTCGGCGATGGCTTCTTCTACGATGGCGTTGATCGCCGACTCGATGGCGTCGATCGCCGACTCGTCGGCAGTGGCCTCAGAAGTGTCGCCGCTGGGCGCAGGTGCGGAGGCGGCCGCGAGGGTGGAATCCGATGCCGCAGCGGACTGGAAGGCCTTGCCCTGATCGGTCAACGCGCCGCCGCCCGCCGGGTTGACGTGGCAGGAGGCGCACGCCTCGCCCGTCTTCGCGGCGTAATCTGGGACGGCCCCGGTAGGCGTTGGCCGGATCAATGCCAGCGCAACTGCGATGGCGGCCGCCAGTGCAATCAACAGCACTGTTCGATTGCTCAGGGATAGTGTCACTGGTGGTAACCTCCTCTTCAATACTAGGTGAGTACTACGGCGGATACTACTAGGTGAGTACTACTGTGTGTGCACAGTAACCCAGCCAGGCCTCGCGGTCAATCCGCAAACATACGCTTCGTTATTGGCAGGGACATACCACATTTGACGGGGAAAAGTACGCAAGAATAATGGGGGAACTATGTAGCGGCCCGTGGCGGCGGTTTGTAGGGACGTTGCACGCAGGGTTTTGTAGGGACGTTGCGTGCAACGTCCCTACAAGCTTCAGCCTATTGCCTGAATAAGCTCTTGTACTGCTCGTCAGCCCAGTCTACTCCCTGGTTCTTGTGGCAGGTGTTGCAGGAGTTGGCCATTGTCTCGCCAAACTGGAGGGTCTTCGCGGGCGCAATGGCCTCGAAGGTGTGGGTAGACACGGAACCCGAGCCAATCAACTTCGGCATGTGGCAGGCGGCACAGGTCGCAGCTTGAGCCGGATGCCCCGAGTGGGCGACCGGGTCTGAAGTCTGCTTGGCGTGGCATGTGCCGCACAGTTGGTCCCCTGGTGCTCTAAGGTCGGCTTTGCGCTCGGTGAGTGAGCCTTTGTGCGGGTCGTGGCAGGTCACGCAGCCAACCAGGAAATTGGCGTGCCCGCTCTTGCTCCAATCGAGATACTGCTGGCGATGGCGATTGGAGTTCTTTTGGTCCGGGAAGACGGAAGCCTGATCCGTCATGGGTATAGGGTTGAATTTGGCCATCAAGGTCGATGGCTTGCCGAACTCGAAGTCCACAGGGTAGGCGACCTTCCCCGTCTTGTCGCGGCCGCGGATGTGGCATTGGCCGCAGGCTTCCGCGGTCGTGTCCTGGTACATCCGGACGGAGGTCGGGCTCTTGGCGTGATTGGCACCGGGGCCGTGGCAGGCTTCGCAGGCGATGTTCAATTCCGACCAGGCTCGGGTGGTGGGATTCATCCCCGTCGTGTGGCAGGAGCCGCATTCGTTGATCCAATCGAGCGCCTCCAGGTTACCGGCTGCGTCCTTGCGCAGGGTGAACTGCTTCTTGGGGTGGTTGTACTCGAACTCGCCGGTCTTGATAACGCCTTGTGCGTCGCGGTAGGCGTAGCGCTCCTCTTTGTACCAGCCACCAATGGCGAAGGCCCAGTCATACTGGCCGGGGTCGGGAGCGTTGGCGACGGAGAGGTCGGCGTGGGCGTTGCCGAGGTCGCCCCTGGCGATGGGGCGGATCATATTGGCGTGCAGGGTATTGCGCCAGGATTCGTATACACTGCCGTGACAATTGCTGCAAGTCTCGGAGCCAGCGAAGTCGGCTGGAGCCGCGTTCGAGAATTCGCCGCCCGGCGGACCTACGCCGGCGGCGAGGATGCCGTTTACCGCGCCGTGGCCGTCATTGGCCACCTCCATACTCGGGGTGATGACGTCGCCTTCACGACCGATGGCTACCTGCCAGTGGAGCGCGCCGGGGCTGGCCTCAGAGGCTGTGGGAAAGATCCACCATGCAATACCCAGGCCAACAACCATCGTTAGCCCGAGAATCAGCAGGATCAGACTTAGGATTCTAGTGTTCAAGGTTCATCTCCTCTTTGAGAATATTACCGGGTAAACACTACGAGACTTGCGTGAAGTCGCTGCGCAGCTTGCACCTCCTTTCGTGTTTTGAAGTCGAACCGCCTTGAGAACTGAGTACGTGGCCAAGAGTGTGGCGCGCTATGCGCTAATGATAACGCTGCCCCTGACCTTCGACAATCCGCAATCACACGCAGTTTTGCTGGCGGTGGTGTACCAGTGCGCTGGAGAGAACTATGCAGAGAAAAGCGGGGGAACTACGTAGGGACGTTGCATGCAACGTCCCTACGACGGGTCAATGATGTCTCGTATTTACGGGCGGGGATTGATAAGTCCTTTCCGGATGGCGTATTGCACAACCTCACTCCGATTGTGCAGATCCAGCTTCTCCATCAGGTTGGCCCGATGCCGCTCCACTGTTCTGGGGCTCAGCGCGAGCATCTCGCCCACCTCTCGAGCGGACCTGCCCTGTGCCGTAAGGCGCAGGATTTCTCGCTCTCGCTCTGTGAGAACGCTGTAGCTTTCACTCTCCTCACCGGCCTGCACGCGATGCAGATAATCGTCCAGGAGCTTCCGCGCGAGGCTGGGATGAAAAGCGACACCGCCACGGGAGACGATCTGCAACGACAAGACAACATCCTCGGGCGTAGCCTCTTTGAGGATGTAACCGGACGCCCCCAGGCTCACGGCCTGGAAGAAATACTCTTCGTCGTCGTGCATGGTGAGCATCAGCACCCGGGTGTCGGGATTTGTCCGCCGAATCTCGCGCGTGGCCTCCAACCCGGACAGACCGGCCATAGCCACATCCATCAGAACGATGTCCGGGGTCAGCTCGCACGTCTTGGCAACGGCTTCCGCGCCATCCCTGGCCTCCCCGACAACCTGGATGCCTTCTTGCGAATCGAGAAGGAGCCGTATGCCGGCCCTTACGACCGCGTGATCGTCCGCAATCAATACCCGAAGATTGCCCATTTCAGTTCCTTTCTAGCAGCGGAAGTCGAACGTCGAGTGTGGTGCCGCGACCTGGGCCTGAGTCGATAGTCACTGCACCGCCAAGGAGCAGCGCTCGCTCGCGCATGCCGATGAGCCCGAGGCCACGCCCTGTCTCGAGATGCGCCGTTGCCTCCGCCAGATCGAAGCCGATGCCATCGTCCTCCAGTACAGCTCGCACCTCCGATTCATCGCGGACGAGCCGAAGCGCAGCATGCTTGGCGTTGGAGTGTCGCACCACGTTGCTCATACCCTCTTGCAGGATGCGGAACAGAACCGTCTCGACCTCGGCGGGCAAGCGCCCATCGATGCCATTGGCGAAGACCTCGATGCGCACCGATGAATGCCTGGCGAGGTCCTCCGCTACTCGGCGCAACGCCGGCGCAAGGCCGAGGTCGTCGAGAAGAGCAGGTCGCAGTCCGAGGATGATCTGCCTCACACCTTCAAGCGTGTGGACGGCGACCTCACGCACATCCGTGAGGATCTCCCCTGCCTTCGCTGCATCGCGAGGCAGAGCCTCGGCGGCTGCGCTGAGGCCCATAATGACCGCGCTCAGACTCTGGCCGGTCTCGTCGTGCAGCTCGCGAGCCACCCGCTTGCGCTCCTCCTCCTGTGCGCCAACGACACGTGCAAAAAGGTGGGCACGGACCCCCTCCTTTCGCTCCAACTCGTCCCTCTCCTCGATGTATCGATCGGTCTCGAGCTGGAAAACCTCGAGGCCTCGGACAACGCCAAAGGCGATCCCCAAGCCGGCTATGGAGCGCAAGACAGGAGCCGGGATCGTCCCAATGCCCCCAAAGAGGGGCAAGTCGGACAAGCCTGAGAGCGGCCAAACACCTCCAAGCAACGCCGGAGCGACCCATTCGCCTCGGGACGCGATCAATCCCGCCACTATCGCGTAAAATCCGAAGCAAAGAGCTGCCCAGCGGAAGTACCAGGCAATGTGTTGTGGGCCGAGATTTGCCACAACCCGGGCCTGACGAACCATCCCGAAACTTGCCAGGGCTGCGCCTGTAAACCCCACCATGATCCGAGCCAAATCTGTGGACTGCGGGAATTGCAGTCCTACCGTTGATCTAGTGACTACAATCGCTTCTGTGGCAATCGACAGGCCCAGCCAGGCGAGGAGCACGACAACGGGTAACAGGTGCAGCAGCCAGACGTGCCTTCGGGCTGGGAACGCGATTAGAAGCCCAAACTGCAGCAGCAGGTAAAGCGAAGCCACGAGTGTCATGATGCGAACGGCCTCAAGCGCAGCCATCGTGTCCGCAGAAAGATACCTTGCCTGAATCGGAAAAAAGGCATGTCCCCATTCGTACACGCCGTGAACTATGCCGAAGGCCGCCAGCCATTTGAGATGATGTGCGAGCGCGAGACGACTGTGCTTGCGTGAACGGAGCGCGATGATCACGCCCAGGGTAAAGAAGACTTGGCCGTAGGCGAAGTAGACGACGGATTCGTTGCCTCTGAGAATGTCCAGTATTGTTGTCATCCGCAACTTCAGGTCCGCTACAAGCTATTTTCGGGTTGCCGCGTGCGGAACGCGGGACTCGCCAGCGGAGCGGTTCTATTGTACAGTACCTCGGCATTCAGAGCAATCAACGCAACGGTCCGCGAACGTTCCATGACAGTCAGTTATGCAACCAATAGGCTATTGACCTGGACTCCCCGCCGTTGTAGACTGCTCTACACAGCAACACCGAGGCAGGGGACAATGAAGGTCAAGACGGCTCTGCGCCAGATCATCGTCTCCTCCGTGCTTGCCGCCATGGTTGCGGCGCCCGCGTTGGGACTAAGCGAGGCGAGATCCACTACCGGGTGGCATGAGCACGGCCGGGACTCGTTCGCCTTGCCGGGCGCGGAGCGGCTGGTGCTGGCCTTCTACTACGCCTGGTTTGACGAGAACACGTGGCGCAGGGATGTTGTGCCAGATATGCCCGTGAGCCCCTACCACTCCGCCGATCGCAACGTCATCGCCCGGCACGTCGATGAGGCAAAGAGGGCCGCCATCGACGCGCTCGTCCTTTCGTGGCTCGGGCCAAACAACCCGACCGACTCGAATCTGGCCACCCTGCTCTCGGTCGCACAGGAGAAAGGGCTGCGGGTGGGCCTGGACTTCGAAACCAACTCCCCGTTCTACGACGGCCAGGAGGACATTGTTGGCGCCGTGCGCTACGCGATTGGCAAGTACGCCGGCCATCCGCAGTTCCTCCGCCACGACGGCCGGCCCGTGATCTTCTTCTGGCACACACGCCAGCTTCCCGTGGGCACCTGGCAGCGGATACGGGACCAGGTCGACCCCCAACGATCCACGATGTGGATCGCCGAGGGTGACGACCCGTCCTACCTTCAGGCTTTCGACGGTATTCATATGTACAGTATTGCCTGGTCGACCAACCCGGCCAGCACGCTTTCATCGTTCGCCGGCAAGGTCGCTTTGTGGCAGACCCAGTTGGGCACGCCCAAGGCCTGGGTCGCCACCGTAATGCCGGGCTACGACGATCGCACGACGGGTCGTCCCAATGCCTTCATCCGCGATAGACAGGATGGCCAGTACTACACCAGCACCTGGAACGCCGCCATGGCCACCTCGCCCGACTGGATCGTGATCACTTCCTTCAACGAATGGGTAGAAGGCTCACAGATCGAGCCCAGCGTCACCTACGGCGACAAATACCTGAATCTGACCCGCGACCTATCGACCCAGTTCAAGGCCGCCTCGCGGCCGCTCGCCGCCAGAGCTACGGGTGCACCGGATTACGACGTGCCCAACGGACACTTCTTCACGCAGACAAGCGGCCGTGGTGGTGGCACGGGGTTCCTGGTGAGCAACGATGGCGGCATCAGGTTCTGGGACGAGCTCAGTCGCCTCGGCGGACTCCAGGCGATGGGCTACCCCATCTCACGGCGGTTCTCGTGGGACGGCTTCGTCGTGCAGGCGATGCAAAAGGGTGTGGTGCAGTGGCGCCCGGAAGCTGGCCGAGCCTACCTGGTCAACGTTTTCGACCAGATGAGCGCCGCCGGAAAAGACGAGTGGCTCCTCGGCGCCAAGTCCGTACCGAAGCCGCTGGGTCCCGAGTTCGACGCCGGCAGGCCCTGGGCTGAGACGGTTCAGGCGCGGCTCGCCCTGCTTGACGCGAATTCGGCGATCAAGCGGCGCTACCTCGCCACGCGGGACGCGATGACGTCTCTCGGTCTGCCCACTTCGCGCGTCGAGGACTTCGGCAATCATTACTCCATCCGCTTGCAGCGTGCCGTCATCCAGCAATGGAAGATCGACGTCCCCTGGGCCCGTACCGGCCAGGTCGTCATCGCCAACGGGGGCGACATCGGCGCCGAGGCCGGCCTATATCCGGCGGAGGCAATGGCACCGCAGCCGGCGCCATAGCATATGGCACCGGCCTGCCCGCAACCCTCGTAGCCGCACCTTTCAAGGTGCGCGCGGGCTCCAGCCTTTGCACAGCCGCCAGCTACCCTCGCAAAACTTCGCGGGCTGGCCCGTGCTACCCGAAAGCCGCCAGTCCAAACGTGCTGTTGTCCGCGAGCCACAAACCCACCCGCTGGCAGGCTCGTCCTGCTATAATGTCATCAGAGATCTCACTCTAAGGCTCCAAGGGATTGAAGGAGAAGCCCGATGGCCCGACCCAAACTGCCACCAGAGGTCAAGGCAGCACTGGCAGAGCTGAAAGAAGCGCTTTCGCAGCTCTACGGCGAACGCTTGAAAGGCATATACCTCTACGGCTCGTACGCGAGAGGTGACTTCCACACCGAGTCCGATGTAGACGTCTTGATCGTCTTGCAGGGACCGGTTCGTCCGTTCGAAGAGATCTCGCGCAGCGGCAAGATACTATCCGACGTCTGTTTGAAGTACGACTTGCTCATCTCTACGCTTCCGGTGGCGGAGGAAACTTTTCAAAATGGACCGAGGTCATTCTTCGAGCCGGTCAGGCGTGAGGCCGTGCCTCTATGAAGGTAGACGACGAGATCGAGGCCCTTCTAGACAAGGCGACCAGGTACCGTCGCTCGGCAGAGCTTCTGCGCACCGACGGTGACTTCGATTCCGCTGCCTCACGCCTCTACTACGCGATGTTCTATTGCGCTCGGGCAGCCCTACTTGCGAATGGCCTCACCTTTTCCAGTCATCGGGCGGTGATAGCGGGGTTTGGCCGTCACCTGGCCAAGACAGGGCAGCTTCCCGTGGGTATGCACCAGTGGCTACGCGAAGCCTTCAGCCAGCGCCAGCAGGGCGACTACCAACCTTTCCCGTCGCTGGCCTGGCGAGACGTCGAGGAGATGCAGGCGCGAGCGGAAGCCTTTGCGCAGCAAGTCGAATCCTGGCTGCGGAGAACAAGTACGATGTGACCAAGGGGCATCGAAACCTGACACTGCGTCCCAAGGTCTGAAGGGAGGTGGCCAATGGCCCGGCGTAAACTGCCACCGGAAGTTAAGGCAGCGCTGGCAGAGCTGAAACAAGAGCTCTCGCAACTGTATGGCGAGCGTCTGAAAGGCGTGTACCTCTACGGCTCATACGCACGGGGCGACTACCACTCAGAATCTGATGTAGACATCTTGATCGTGCTGCAGGGGCCGATTCGCCCGTTCGAGGAGATTCAGCGCACCGGCCAGATTCTATCGGACGTGTGTTTGAAGTACGATCTGCTTATCTCAATTCTGCCGGTCTCGGAAGAATGGCAGAAGGATCGAGTAGAGCCGCTTTTCGATAACGTGCGACGAGAGGGAATCCTATTATGACGCTGTCGCCAGAGATCGACCTTATGCTCGATAAGGCGCGACGCTACATTGATGCAGCAGAGTCGCTTCGGCAGCAGCGCCATTTCGACTCTGCCGCTTCTCGCCTCTACTACGCTATGTTCTACTGCGCCAGTGCCTTGCTAAGGGCAAGGGGCTTGACCTTCAGCAGTCACAAAGGTGTACTTTCCGCCTTTGCCAGGCATTTCACCGGGCCAAAGCTTTTGCCTCAAGAGTTTCACAAATGGTTACGCGAGGCCTTTAGTGCAAGGCAGATCAGCGACTATCAGTATGTAGTTCCGATAGACGATGGTGATGTGCTAAGAATGGAGGCCGAAGCCAAGCAGTTTCTCTCCTCAGCCGAAGCGCTCTTGAAGCAGGAAGCCGGTGCTCGTGAAAGTGCTCCCAGTGTTGACACCAGCCAGCCCCCCGTAGTAGATTAGCTTCGGCAGCAGCTCAATACTTTGCCCTTTATTCAGGAGGCGAGCACGTGGATTTCGAACTGACCAGAGAGCAGAAGGCCATTCAAAAGGCGGCGAGGGAGTTCGCCGAGGGCGAGTTTGACAAAGATGTCGCACTCGAGCATGAGCTTAACCACAAGTTCCCGATGGATATCTGGAAGAAGGCGTGCAAGCTGGGTTTTGCCGGTGCGCACTTCCCTGAGGAGTACGGCGGGCAGGGCTACGGCGTGTTCGAGAACGCCCTCATTTGCGAGGAGTTCTGTCGCAAAGACTCCGGCCTCGGTACCGCCATCAAGCTGGCCACCTTCGGATCGGAGCTCATCTTCCGGTTCGGCAACGACGAGCAGAAGCGGACCTATTTGCCCAGGGTGCTCAGCGGCCAGGTGCTCTCATCGGCCGCTTTCAGCGAGCCGGACCACGGCTCGGACATTCGACAAGTTGGCACGACGGCCATCCGCGACGGCGACGAGTTCGTCATCAACGGCACCAAGACTTTCATCACCAACGGCTCACTTGCGGCGTTCGCCGTCGTCGTCTGCCAGACCGACCCCGATGCCCGGCCATCTTACCGGGGCCTCAGCGCCATCATCGTAGAGGCCGACCGCGATGGCTACGAGGCGACCGAGCTCGGGCAGAAGATGGGCCTGAAGATGTCCTCCACGGCCCAACTGACCTTTACCAACGTGCGCGTGCCCGTGTCGCACCTGGTCGGCCAGGAGAACCGCGGCTTCTATCACGCGTTAGAGTTCTTCAACGGCACCAGGATCGAGATTGCCGCCCACTCCGTCGGCGTCGCCCAGGGTGCCTTCGACCGCGCCCTCGACTACGCCAAGCGCCGCCGCCAGTTCGGCAAGCGTCTGGCCGATCATCAGGCGATTCAGCACAAGCTGGCCGAGATGGCCACCAAGATCGAGACGGCACGACTGATTATGTACAAGGCGGCCTGGCTCTTCGACGCAGGTCGAAGGGATCCCAAGCTCTCGTCGATGGCTAAGTACTACGCCGCGCGCTCCGCGGTTGAGGTATGCGAAGAGGCCATCCAGATCTTCGGCGGGTACGGCTACATGCTGGAGAACGAGGTCGAGCGGTTCTACCGCGACGTCCGCCTGGCTGAAATCTACGAAGGCACTCGCGAGATCCAGAAGAACACTATCGCCAGCCATCTGGTCGGGCGAGAATAGCGCATAATATCCGTATGCGCCGCTTCTTCTGGTACCTGATGCCGCACACCCTGTTTCTGGCGTCGATATCGCACTTCGACATGTTTGTCTCCTTCTTTTCTATCAGTTTGGCACGGGATCTTTCGTCGCGCCCCTCGCCTTTGCCCTAGCCGGCTGGGCGGTCGTGGCGCCGGGGCAGGCCATCGGCGCCAGCCTGGCAAGAGGAGGGACCCTGCCCACCTGCCTGCGCCTTGGCGCGCTCGCCACGGCGGCCACGTTTGCTCTTGTCGCCATCCTGGCTACTGCCGCTGTGCCCTGGTGGTCGCTGCTGCCCATCGGCGTCGCCTACGGGCTGGTGCGCTCCCTGTATTGGACGGCTCGCCACCAGATTGATTACCATATCTCGAAGACCGGCGAGGTCGACAGGTACTTCGGATTTCAGGCGGCCCTGGCAACAGGAGCCTCTATGGCGCTGGGGATCATCTGTGGCATTCTTGCCGAGGCTTTTCCGAGGGTGGGCTACACCCTCGTCTTCGCGCTGGGGATGACACTTATGGCCCTCACCGCGTTCACGGTGAGAAATCATCCGCGCGTCTACGGGAGCTTCTCGTTCGGCAAGCTCCGGCAGCTCACGACGCTGAATCCAGCGTTCCGTCGCGTCTTCCTCGCATCGATTCTGCGCGGCTTCAGCGGCTACGGAACGCTTCCCGTGGCCATTCAGATCTTCACATTCGCTGCCCTGCGACATGAGTTGCCGGTCGCGGGCTTGACTGGCCTGGGCGCGGTGCTGGTGCTGCTGTTGATGGGCAGAAGGCGGCCCTAAAAGAGACCTTGCCAAAACCCGCCAAAAATGCTATCTTTAGCGGGGACGAAGACAGGATTATGCCCCGTGCCCGATTTGCACGCTCCCTCTTACGCTTCCACTTCCAATCAGCTAGTCCAGTGCCAGGCAAGGCCTGGATGGGTGGGGATGCAATCAGGCAGGCTTACTGTTTGGCCACTCGTCGTGGTGTTTATCTAGCCAGGAGAATAGCCTTTGGGGCAAGACATGGAGCATACCGCCGGCGACCATCCCGATGAACCGGTGGCTGAGCCGGAGGAGGAGCTGTTTCTCGACGGTGCCAAGGACCTTGGCGCTCCGGGGTTCACCGTGGAGATCGTGGTGCCTGCCGAGCCCGATCTGTGGGAGACCGAGGAGCCTCTCGACCAGGCCTTGCACGAGATCGAAGAGGTTCCGGAACCTCAGGCAGAAATCGACCTTCCCCTGGAATCGGAAGACCCGGTCAGACAATACCTGCGCGAGATCGGACAGGTGCCCTTACTAACCCGGGATGAAGAAGTGCAACTGGCGACACAGCTGCTTTACGGCCAGCAGGCGCGGGCTCGTCTTGCCAGGCTTCTACCCGGCAGCCCGGAGTGGCCGCTGTTAGAGGCCGAGGTGACGCGCGGCGAGCTCGCCCGCCGACGGCTCATCGAGGCCAACTTGCGTCTCGTCGTCAGCATTGCCAAGAAGTACGTGGGACGCGGCCTGTCTCTTCTGGACCTGATTCAGGAAGGGAACTTCGGCCTTATGCGTGCCATTGTCAAATTTGACCACACGCGGGGCTACAAGGTATCAACCTACGCTACGTGGTGGATTCGCCAGGCTATCTCGCGGGCGGTCGCCGACCAGGCCAGGACCATTCGCCTGCCGGTGCACATGGTCGATGCCGTGAACCGCGTCCATCGCGCTTCGCGCAAGCTCTTAATGGAATTGGGCCGCGAGCCGACGACCCAGGAAATCGGTGACGAGCTGGGTCTGCTGCCGGAGAAGGTAGCAACCATCCTCAGGGTGTCCCGTTCGGCCATCTCCCTGGAGACGCCGGTCGGCGAGGAGGAGGACGCTCGCATGATCGACTTCATTGAGGATCGCACGTCCGTGGCGCCTTTCGACAGCGCTATGCTGCAAGTCCTCAAGGGGCAGGTAGGAGACGTGCTGTCCTCCTTGGGACCGCGCGAGCGTCGCGTACTCGAGCTACGCTTTGGTCTCCTGGACGGGCGCCCGCGCACCCTCGAAGAGGTCGGCCAGGAATTCGGCGTCACCCGCGAGCGCATCCGCCAGATAGAGGCCAAAGCCATTCGCAAGATGCGCCACCCCAGCCGCAGCAAGAAGCTCAAGGATTACGTCTAACTTTCTTGACTCACACGTGCAGTCGTGCTATAATTCAAAGGCTTGCGGGGACAACGAGGAATGTACTCTCTAGGGAATGCGAATCGTGCCTTCGCGCTCCCTTTTTTGTTGCGCCCCCAGCACGGGAGCAAAGGCTCTGTTAGAAGGAGAAAACGTGGATGTCTGAGACCAAGCTACCCGAGCTCTGTCCCCCTCACTACTGGGAAGTAACCTCCGTTCGCATCGACGGTATATCCCACTATCACCATCGGTGCATCAAGTGCCTAGCCGAAAAAGATATCCCGTTGGCCGCCACCACTTCGGCCAAGTGGGTCAGTCGGAACCCAAAGCGAAACAATAACTAAGTCCACCCCTCTGGGCATCCTGGACACTGTGTTTCGTCGCGAGTGAAAAGCGGGGTGGTGCGGGTCACAGGCGCAAGCCAAAGGGAACAGTACGATCAACTCTGTACCACCAGCCCGCTGGCCACGAAATCGCTCCGGAAATCGTCTTCGTCGATATTACTGCCAATGATGCAGTTGCGGCCTATTCTGATGCCCGGCGGGATGTGGCTGCTTTTGCCCACCACCGTTATGCCGTCGATTAGGCACTGCGGATACCGTTTGTTGGGCGAGAAGTCGTCTCCGTAGCCGATGTGAGCCCTCGCGCCCACCACCACGTTCTTGTCCACGATGGCCTTGTTGACCACGGCTCCCCGCTCGATTCTCGTGTCGTTCATTATTATCGAGTCCCGAACCACCGCCCCTTCTTCGACGTGCACACCGGGCGAGAGCACGGAGTGCACCACCACCCCGCCGATGACACACCCGTCACAGACCAGACTCTTGATGATCTTGGCATCGTAGCCCGTTTTCATCGGCGGCCTGTCCTGTATCTTCGTCTGCACTGGTTGCTCAATGTCATACAGGTCCATCTCTGGCTGGTCCGTCAAAAGGTCCATATTGGCCTCCCAGTAGGACTTGATCGTGCCGACGTCCCGCCAATAGCCCTGAAATCTGTAGCCAAACACCCTGTCCAGGCCGACCATGCTCGGAACGATCTCTCGGCCAAAATCGTGTCCAGTGGCACGTGCGGCATCCTCGCGCAGCCGCCGGCCCAGAATACCCTTGTTGAAAACGTAGACACCCATCGATACCAGGTTCGACTTCGGCTGCCTGGGCTTCTCCTGAAAGTCGACCACTCGCCCGTCCTCATCCAGCGTAAGGGTGCCGTAGCGATGTGCCTCATCCCACGGCACTTCCATCACCGCCACCGTCAAATCGGCCCGCTTCTCGGCGTGGTAGTCGAGAATCAGCTCGTAGTTCATTTTGTAGATGTGATCTCCCGACAGTATGAGCACGTAGCCGGCACGCTGATCCTCGAGGAAGTTCAGGTTCTGAAATACGGCGTCGGCCGTTCCCTTGTACCAATCCTCGTCGTGCCGGCCGAGGTACGGTTGAAGCAACCTTACGCCGCCGTCCATTCTGTCCAGGTCCCAGGGCTTGCCGATGCCGATATGATCGTTCAAAGACCTGGGGCGATACTGCGTGAGAATGGCCACGTTGTAGATGCCCGAGTCGACGCAATTGCTCAAAGTGAAATCGATGATGCGGTACTTTCCGGCGAAGGGCACCGCCGGCTTCGCCCTTTTGTCTGATAAGATTCCTAAGCGACTGCCCTGGCCACCCGCCAAGATAATCGCCACCACGCTTTTCATACGCATTTCGCCGTCACCCCTCCACTACCGAGCCCTTAGTCTTCGCTACCCACCGCATCTCCACATCCCAGGACTGCCCCGCGTCCAGCCGCAGCGGCCAACTCAACAGGGTGCAGCCGCCCTGGTGCGTCCTCTCGAAACCTCCTTCGGAGTTCGAAACCGCCTCGATGGGGAAGCGCCACAGCCTTCCTTCCCTGCTCAACGTAAGGTGCAGGTCGATCCCCAGCCACCTGTTCCCAATCCTGAGGCTGCCAATGCTCGGAACCTCGCCACGGGCATCGAAGTGGGTGTCCTCCAGGGTCACCCCTGGGACCTCGCAGTACGCCTGGTCGTTGTGCCCACCGCCCAGCAGGTTGAAATTCCACTCGCTGGCGAAAACAACCTCGGCAGGATGGTCGCTCGAGTTGGTAACGGTGTATCTTGCGACGAGTTCCTCCCGCCCCAGGGGAACGCCCAGTTCTTTTCTGATGGCGAAGGGCAGCCAGTTCTGGCCGACCCAGACGTGGCCATCACGAACCAGTTGCACGGCGAGACCTTCTTTTGTATTCTGCACGCTGGCCCGATACGGCTGGTTCACGAAATCGCCCATCTCTCCATAGGCCACCCGCTCGAAACCTTCCAGGGTCGAATCAGGGTGAAGGAAGTGGTCGACGAGCGAAACGCGGCGGTACCAATCGTAGCATATCTTGCCGTCAAGGTCTTTCTCCTTGGCGTGGACTATTTCGTGAATCGTCTTCAGTTCGCCGGGGACCTCTGGGTCGCCCGCTTCCTGAGTACCGCCATTTGCCGCCAACTGCGCCCGCTCGACGAGCGTCCGATGGTATGCCTCGGCTCGCCTACTCATCGTGCTGACGAGGTTGTGCGCCACCCCGCGCAGGTCCCACTCGATGATGCTTCCGCCATCGGTCGGGTCCAGGTAAAGGTTTTGGGCGCTCCCGTCGACCAGCAGCTCGTCCAGGCTATCCCCGTCGAAGTCGGTAAGAGAGTGGTCCAGCCAGCGTCGCTTGCCTCGCAGAATGCGATCCGCGTCACGCTCGGCTCTGATGAGGTGACGGAATACCGCTGTACGGACGTCGGTCATGTAAACGCCGCCGAACACACCGTGCCAATAGGGACAGTTGCACTGCCCGCGCCAGAGGTCGGTGAGGCCACTTTCGCCATTCCCCAGCGCCCGCGCCCGGTAAACCTTGTCGTGCACCCGCAGCATCTTTTTGTGCATGTTGTTGACCTCGGGATACTTGACCAGGAAATTGCGCCAGAAGCCGCCGCGCATGAAGCGCACCAAGTCTTCTCGCCCCTGCGCCTCCAGGTCGTACACCAACTCGTGGAACTCGTAACCCGCTGAGGCGGGCAGCGCCCACTCCATCATCTCTGCATAAGATGCCGTGGGCAGGTAAACCCGCCCAATGGCAGGGTAACCCCTGGCGTAGTCGCCGAGCTTCACCGTGTGCAGCCAGTCCGCGCTCTGCTCTAAAGTCCTGAAGAACTCTTCCATCCATCCGTCGACCCAGCAGTACTCATACGTGCCCGGCCAGCAGCCGAACTTCTCCCCGTCGTCTCCCATCACCGCTATCTTCTGGCCACCCTCGGCGGCCTCCGACCACAGGTAGTCGATGACGTCCTGCACCCGCTTCCACGGTATGAGATAGCGCAGGGGCTTGCTCGTGCCAAACACCTTGAGCGTGTAGCCCTGCTCCTCGGTCACGTAATAGCCGAAGAGGTCCTCGTCCTTAAGACCCACCAGCTTGAAGTGGGTATCGTCCACCACCGTCCATTCCACATCACTTTCGGCGATGGGCTTCGGCAGGTGCGGCTCCCACACGCGCTCGGCAAGCCATAGGCCGGTAGGATCGTACGCCATCTCGTCGCGGGCCACACGGCTCAGCTTGGCGATCTGGCCCTTCTTGTCGGCGTCGGGAATCGACGCGAGGATTGGCTCGAAGTAACCGCCCGTCATTATCTCGACCTGCCCACGCTGCGCCAAAGCCGCCACCCGAGGCAGGAAATCCGGGCGTTCCTGGCGCAGCCAATCGAGCAACGGGCCGGTGTAGTGCAACGCAAGGCAGACGCTGGGATGTCTTTCCAGCGCCTCCACCATTGGCAGATAGGAGTGCTTATAGGCGTGCTCAAAGACCCAGGGGAAGTTCCCCACGGGCTGATGGTTGTGAATCGCCAGCCCAAGATGGATGCTCTTCACCAGCAAACCTCGCTCGAAAAGGAGTCTCGGGTTTGGTGAAGTGATAACATATTTTGGCAAAAACTGCCAAGGGGAAGCCTCCGGCTACCTGTGAACAAAGGGCAGCCAGGTTCGTTCGACCACAGTGCCAGGCGGAACGGACGTGGCCGTCGGCGCCGGCGGCGGAATGGGTGTAGCCGTTGGCGGCGGAGGAGGAGGAAGCCTCTGCCAATCCGGCTCTACGTCCGACGACAAAGCGCTCCCGGTCAGGTTCACCAGCCCCGTGCCGTCGACGTTGATCACGTAAACCTCGTTGTTCAGATCGCGCGAGCTCACAAAGGCGATCTTCGTTCCGTCTGGCGACCACGATGGCTGGAAATCGTCCACCACAGCGTTCTGCGTCAGGTTCACCAGCCCACTGCCGTCCGCGTTCATGATGAAGATCTCATTGGCCTTGTTGAAGGCGATCCTGGCTCCGTCCGGCGACCACGATGGCGAAGAGGCGTTCTGCGCATCGAAGGTGAGCTGGGTCGGAGAGCTTCCGTCGGCGGCGTTCATCACGAAAATCTGTCTGAGCCCGCCCACGCGGTCGGATGCAAACGCGATCCTGGTGCCATCAGGCGACCATGCTGCATCTCGATCGTCGTCCCGGTGGTTGGTGAGGCGAGTGGCCACCCCGGTGCCATCGGCGTTCATAACGTAGATCTCGTTGTTGCCGTCGCGGTCCGATTGGAACGCTATCTTGCTTCCGTCGGGTGACCAGGCAGGCTCGGAATCCCTGGACCCCGGGCTATTGGTCAGGTTCGCCTGCAGCGTACCGTCGGCGTTCATCACGTAGATCTCGTCGTTGCCGTCGCGTCTGCTCTTGAAAGCGATCTTCGTGGCATCAGGAGACCATGCGGGAGTCTGGTCGTCTGCCACGTGGGTAGTGAGCTGCGTTTGGCCGCTGCCATCCGCGTTCATTACCCAGATGTCCAGATCTCTCTGGAACGCGATCTTCCCGTTCACGGCCGGGAAGGCGGCGCCGCCGGGGCTCACCCCGAGCATCACCACGGCAACCAGAGCAACCACTGCAATTACTGACATGAGCATAGATATCTAAAGGTGGTCTGGAATGTGCTGCACCAAGAGTCATGACACAGACAAGACCAGTTCAACCCCACGACTGGAAGGAGGGTCGTCGGCTCCGGGCGTGG
>JACQUC010000147.1 GCA_016210495.1 Chloroflexota bacterium | reverse complement strand
GACGGAGATAGTGGAATACGTGCCCGACGAAAAGGTGGTCTGGGTGGCGCATTCGAAGGCTGGTGATATCGAGGTGAGGTACGATTTTCAAGAAACTGCCCAGGGCACAAAGGTGACCCACTCGCTGGTCTCGCCCGCCTTCGACGACGAGCAGGCGTACCAGCGTTCCTATCGGAACAACGTCAGAGAGCTGGCCAACCTGAAAAAGCTCATGGAAGGCGGGCAGTGACACGATTGAAACCTGCCCCGTGTTTTCATATGGCATAGAGGTATTGTGCTGTCGGAGATTGACGTGGTTGCGTTTCGCGAGTAAGGCAACCGGAGGTATGATAGTCATAGTTGGCGTGCCACAAGGACCTGCGATGCAGGGGAGAGAAGTGTCGTGAGGGTAGCATACCTGCTTGCACTCGTGGTGCTCCTGACTTCTTGCTCCGGCAGCGTGCCAGGTGCCGCACCCAATGCCTCTCCAAGCGCCGCCAAATCAGCTTTTGCAGAGGCCCGGGTCGTCCGTGTGATCGATGGCGACACAATAGAGGTCAGTATCGACGGCAAGAACTACACGGTTCGGTATATCGGCATCGATACGCCGGAAACCGTTGATCCCCGCCGGGCGGCGGAATACTACGGCAAGGAAGCCAGTGCTAAGAACAAGGAACTGGTCGAAGGGAGAACTGTAAGGCTTGAGAAGGATGTCAGCGAGACCGACAGGTACGGCAGGTTGTTGCGCTATGTCTACGTCGGGGAAGCGATGATCAACGCCGAGCTTCTTCGGCTTGGCTATGCCCAGGCCAGCGCCTACCCGCCGGATGTAAAATACCAGGATCGCTTTAGGGAGCTCGAAAGAGAAGCGAGGGCGGCCGGCCGCGGACTATGGGCAGTGAGACCAGAACGTACGGCACCGGCGACGAAGGCACCTGAAGCGGCTCCAAAGGAGAGTGAAGTCTACTATGCCAACTGTGAGGCCGCCAAGAGGGCTGGCGCAACGCCGTTGTATCGTGGACAGCCAGGGTACAGGGCAGCGCTGGACGGCGATGGTGATGGTGTTGCTTGCGAGTGACGCATCGGCTCTCCCGACTGGAGGGTGATTTGCAGCGCTTCGTCCAAATCCGCATCCGCCGCGCTTCGGTCACCTGCGTACACCGACCGCCATTTCAATTGCGGAATAACGAGGGCTAGCCTCCACGATCACTGAAGCGTCGGCGCTATCAAGTGTGCGGTATCATACACATTCGGCGCCTCGTGGCAGAATATGTAAAGGCCGACGGCCAGACGCAGATGGCCTTGCTGGCGCGGCTTTTCGAGTTGACCCCTGACTTCGGGTGCGTTATCATTAGGGTTGGAGAGGCTACGGTTCGGAGACGTGTCCCCACTGCTGCGCGGAAGTTGCAGAGCTATGAACACAGAGATCGAGTCCAAACGCAAAGAGCTAGCCAGCCTTTGCGTCCAGTACCGGGTACGACGGCTAGAGATCTTCGGGTCTGCGACAGGCGACGCGTTCGATCCTGACCGCAGTGACCTGGATTTCCTGGTTGAGTTCGAAGCTATGCTTCCGTCGGAACACGCTCACTGCTACTTCAGCTTACTTGAGGCGCTGGAGGCTCTCTTTTCGAGGCCTGTGGACCTGGTCGAGATTCCAGCCATCCAGAACCCATACTTCCTCGCCGACATCGAATCCACTCGGGTCACACTCTATGCTGCCTGACGTCAGGAAGTACCTCTTCGACATCCAGAAAGCCTGCCAGCTCCTGGCGGAGTTCACTGCCGGTCGTACCTTCGACGACTATGCTACCGATGCCTTGTTGCGTTCAGCCGTTGAGCGTCAATTCGCCATCATCGGTGAAGCCGTAGCGCAGGTAATGAGGCTCGACCCCGACCTTGCGACAGCCATCAGCGAGAGCAAGCGGATCATCGCCTTCCGCAACATTCTTATTCATTCATACGCGACGGTTTCCGACGAGGTGGTCTGGGGGATCCTGGAGACGGACCTCCCCCGGCTTCGCGAGGAAGTCAACACATTGTGGCATCGTAACCTGCCTGCAATCCTCGCGGCTTCTTCCTTCGGGTCGACCCACGGCTCGAACCCTATGACTTTGATATCCAAGCCCTCATAGTTTCAAAGGAGGTCCAACGTGGCAAGTCTTCACAACGGCCAGAGCAAGCGCTCGCTGGGCGCAACTTGCCCGAGTGGCAGAAGGCTGCTCTGCGCGAAGCCGATTGGATGGAGAGTGGCTACGGTGAACGCTTCACCAGTGTGCCAAGAGTCGAATCCGCCGAGGCCTACCGCTATATGGACGATTTCATCACGACGGTCCGGGACGCGAGACTGAGGGACCTCTTGGAGGTCGCGATCGATGGCCGGGGAGCCTTTCGCCGGTTCAAGGATGTATTGGCCCATAATCCGAGCGAGCGGGAGCGATGGTTCCAGTTCCAAGCCGACCAACTGAAACGGCGCATTCTGGAATGGTTGGAAGAGGAAGGCATTGAGCCCATTGAGGTATAGAGGTATAGAGAGTATAGAGGCAGGCACGTTGACATCTGGCCGGTCTTGGTGTAGCATGCGCTTGCCTTGCCCGTCTCCTGCATTGTGGACCACATATCAAACCAGGTAAAACCCGGCTAGGTCTCCAGTCGTTTGGAGGCTTGGACGAGCTTCTATGCCTACTATCGGTGAAGCGGTCGACTGGCTCGAAGCGGAGCTGTTCGTGGGACGCGAGCGTGAGCTGGCGCTATTCGAGCGCTGGCTTAACACGGAGGCCGAGCGCCCCGAGATCCTGAACGTCAGCGGTCGGGGCGGTATCGGCAAGAGCGCTCTCCTGCGCGCCTTCGCGCGAGCTGCCACCCGGATGGGAAAGGCAGTCGTTCTCGTCGATGGCCGGGATTTCCCACCTACGCGCTGCCGACCCAGCCGGTGCGCGAGGGCAGAGTCGTCATCCACAGGGCGGATTGAGCCGAGGTCTTGGGAAACGAAAACCGCTGCTCCAGCAACTCGCCTGGAGCAGCGGCATCACTAGCGCCTGACAGCTGGCTGCCGAACGCTGGCAGCTTCGTTGGTACCCCTAGAACACCTATACGCCACCAAGAAGGGCGACTGAAGCTATGCGCTTTCCTTGATAGACAACCTCTCGATTGCCAGGGTTGCCAACGGATCGGCGCCGAGGCGCTCGCTGGCGTCGAGCACTTCCAGGCCGATAACGTGACCGTCGCGATCCAGATCGGCGGTTACCCCGTCCTCCAGGTCTATGCTGCTGGCCGGCTTCGCCTTCCGTAGTTCGATGTAGAGCGCATCAACTTCCGGATCGTAGGTGATCTTCACTAAGGCTTCCTTTCAGGACCTCGGGGTGTAACCGTCACAGTGACGACCGTTGTGGTTGCCGCTTCCCGCACGTGGGTCACCCGTGTCCAGTCCTTACCCGTCTTCTTCCAGGAGTTCTGCCGTCCCTTGCGACTGGCAGTCACGTCGTCGGGATTGTTCAGAATGGCGGCAACCTGCTCTCTAGTCAGATGCCAAAACCTCATACGGTTGCGGGCGTGCCTGCTGAAGTGAATCGTCGGTTTCGGGCTCATAACTTTCTTTGAACAACCGGCATCCCAAACCGCCGATAGCTGGCTGCTGACAGCATCATTGGTACCCCTGGGGTGAGTCGAACACCCGACACGCGGTT
>JACQUC010000143.1 GCA_016210495.1 Chloroflexota bacterium | reverse complement strand
TCATAGAACAGACCGCGCTATGATAACAGATGGCTCACGCGATTGCAAGCCTGAATGATGCGATTTTTGGGGGAAATCACGATTTCTCGCGACCGTTCGAGGATGTGGACTATCAACGTGGTTGCCGTGCGGCACCATCGCCACGGCGCGACATCCAGAACGTCGTCTGGACCCCACCAAGCGCATCCACTCAGTCGCCCCGTTGTGCCAGACCCACCGCGCCAAGGGAGGCCAGCGTCTCGATTTCGTCGTCCTCCAGCCTCAGGACTTGCTGCAACACGGATCGCGTGTCTTGCCCCAAGAGGGGCGGTGGGCGATAATCCTGATCGGAGTCCTCGGACAGCTTGATAGGCGACCCAGCAACCTTCAACTGCCGTGCGACCGAATGCCCGATGTCGACAATCATTTGCCTCGCTTCGACCTGGGGATCCGACGTGACATCGGCAACTGTGTTGATCGGACCGCAGGGCACGCCCGCCTGCTCGAGGATGTCGAGCCATTCTGCGCGGTCCTTAGTGTGGAATACGTCGGCTAGAATTCCTTCCAGCGCCCCTGCGTGTCGCGTCCGTGAGTCGTTTGTCAAGAAGCGAGCATCTGTCGCCAGCTCCGGGCAACCAATGGCCTGGCACAGCTTGCGCCAGAGAACGTCGTTGCCTGCCGCGATCACCAGGTGGGCATCCCGAGCACGGACGGAAGTGAATGGTGTGATTGACGGATGGCGGTTGCCGATGGCCCCGGGCACCTCGCCAGTGGCGTAGAAGCGCGCGATGGCGTTTTCGAGGATGGCCACCTGGCAGTCCAGCATACCCACGTCCACCATCTGGCCCACGCCGGTCCTGTGCCGAGCCTCGAGGGCAGCCAAGATTCCAACCGCCGTGAAGAGGCCCGCCGCCATGTCCCCAACCGAGATGCCCACGCGTGTGGGCTCGCCGCCGGGCTGACCGGTCAAGCTCATAATTCCGCCCATAGCCTGCGCAATTACGTCGTAAGCCGGTTTGTGACGATACGGCCCGGTTTGCCCGAAGCCTGAGCAGGCGGCATAGATCAGTCTCGGGTTGACGTCGCGAAGCCTAGCGTAATCCAATCCCAAACTGGCCATCGTTCCCGGCCTGAAATTCTCTACGACGATGTCCGCTCGCTCGACCAATCGAACGAATATCCCTCGTCCGGCGTCGCTCTTGAGGTTCAGCACGGTGCTTTCTTTATTGCGGTTCAGGCTTGCGAAATACGTGCTTTCGCCGTCGACAAACGGACCATAGCTCCGCGCATCGTCGCCGCTCGGCGCCTCGACCTTGATTACGTGAGCGCCAAGATCGGCAAGCACCATCGTGCAAAACGGCCCCGCCAGCACCCGTGTCAGATCAACGACCAGCAGTCCATCCAGCGCCCTACCCAATTCCTTCCCTCGATTCCCTCTCAATAACAGCCAGGAGTATACCAAGGAATCGCCGCTTTGTCGACCACGAAGCGCCGTTCTCGGCCGCGCTGTCGTCACGTTGACGCACGACCTGCTGGTCTTGTACCATAGCTAATGCGCTAGCAGAACCGCATCGGCGGAAATGGGAGAACAGGAAAAGAATGCTTGAAGCCAAATGCCGCACTACGGCGATGGGGATTATGCCGCATGCCAGCGTGGACCGGGCCATTTCTCTTGCCCTGGAGCTGGACATGCCTTTCTGGCCACAGTTGCCGAACGTCAGCTACTTCGAAGACATGTACGCGCAGGCATCCGAGCATTTCCCGGGAATCGTAGTCGACGAAAAGCGAGGCACTCTCTCCTTCGATACTGCCAGGTTTGCACAGGACCTTGAGCAATACGCCCAGGTGTGCGACCTGGAGGAAACCTTCGAACTCAGCCTGGACTACTCGGCCACCTTCCACGCCTTTTTGGCCCGGGACCTCGGCCGCTGTGCAGCCATAAGGGGGCAGGTCATCGGTCCGGTGAGTTTCGGCTTTCGCGTCACAGACGAAACCCGTCGTCCTGTGATCTACAACGACGAAGTGAGGCCCCTCCTGTTCGAGTTTCTCCAGAAAAAGGCCAATCGCCAGTACGCGCAACTGTTGACGAGGAACCCGAACGCTTTTGTGTGGCTTGACGAGCCGGGCCTGGCGTGGGTTTTCAGCGCACTTTCTGGGTACGGCGATGACGTGGCCAGGGAGGAGTACAGGCGGTTTTTTGCGGGCATCCAAGGTCCCAAGGCGCTCCACTTGTGCGCCGACGTCAATCTGCCATATCTGCTGGACCTCGGGACGGATATCGTTTCCTTCGACGTCTACCAGATAGGCGGGATGCCGGGCAAGTACGCTGCCGCCGTCGGGCGTTTCATCCAGCGCGGCGGAGTCGTTTCGTGGGGCCTTGTTCCTACTGACTCGGTCAACCAAGGACGCGAGACGCCCGAAACCCTTGTCGAGCGCCTGGAGGGTATCTGGCGCAAAGTGGCTGAGCACGGCGGTGTGCCGCCAACGGCAATTGCCGAGAAATCACTTCTCGCTCCCGCGAGGTGCTGCCTCAAGAACGTGGGGAGGGTCGGCGCCGCCGAGGATGCGGCCTGCACTATGCGACCAGACGGATCGACCAGCACAGATGAGGAAAGGCTGGTCGAAACTGCCTTCGGCTATCTCAAGATCATCTCCTGTGACCTGCAGCACAGGTATTCCCTGGCCAACCAGCTAGTTTGACCGTGAACAAGTGGATGCGACCCAGTTCCCCATCGGTTGGCCGCGTTAATCGTAGCAAAGCCCCGTAAGGCGTCCTGTTCCGACGCGCACAGGCATTCTTTTGCCACCAAGTACAGATGTAATCACGCTATCGCCCGTCCGCGAGCCTTCGCTGCTGCCAGTGCCAGAGCGCCCACCCCGAACAGGACGGCCAGGCCTACCACCAGACCGCCAAGGATCGGCAGCACCGCGACCAGCATGAGGATGACCAGCCCGAGCAGCAATGCCCAGATACGGTGCGACCTTGGTCGATTGAGGCGCTCGAGCGTCCAACTTCCCACGAACAACCCTCCGACCACGAAACCGATTGGCAGGGCAATTGCGAAGACTGCCAGCGTGATTAGCGCCAGCCACCAGCCGCCGAAGATGAGCCCTGCAATGAACACAATGATCGATATCACCGGCACCGCTATCACCAGCGCGAAACCCAATCCGACGCTAGCCAGTGGTGATCCGGCCAGCGTGTCCACGGCGCGCCGACTGAATCCTGGAAGGGCCAGCACAAAGAGCAGGCCAAGCGCGAACAGGCCGACTAGCATACGTAACCAGCCGAGGATGAGCCCAAATACGAGCGCAACACCCAGTGGCCCACGATCGATGCTGCGCCTTTCCGGCACGTTACGCTCGACTTTGCCGCGCACCGCGGCCCCACTCGCAATCGTGGCTTCCTGTTCGCTCGTGTAGACGAGGTCGCCGTTGACGACCGCTCTGTCGCCAAGCCGAAGCGTCTCTACCTCAGCTCGGACGTTGCCGCCAACTATGCCGTTCAACGTGAGGTTGCCAACTCCAGCGGAAACGTTTCTCCCAACCTGCCCGACTACGGTGGCTGTGCCGGCACCCATCAGCACGTCACGCCCAACGCGCCCATTCGGGCCAATGTCCAGCAAGCCGGTTGCAACCAGCGCGTCGCCGCCGACCGAGCCGTCTATGGTAATGCTGCCTCCTGCAGCGCGCACGTTACCGCCAACCTGTCCAGAAACAGTGACGGTGCCCCCTGCGGCCATCAGACTGCCGGTCACCACGCCGCTAACGGTGACCATGCTTCCAAGGGCGAATACGTCACCTCTAACCGTGCCCATGACGTTTACCGTTCCGCCGAAGGCGTACAGGTCGTCATCGATCACTTCGTCAGCACGGACGACCACCGCGTCGCCTGATCGCGGCTCGGCCGCGATCGCCGAGGCGGGCGTCAGCACTAGTGTCAGGGCGAATAGCAGCAAAAGTATCCGACGCATTTGCTTTCCTCCTCGACAGTATTCCATTTCCTCCTTGCATTATCCCCCCGACGGTCAGCCAGGTCAAGCCTCTAACGCCAACTTGTCCCCGCGGAGGACGATTTTGACGTGTCGCCAGCGACACATCAGAAAACGCTCTCTGCAGTTCGGTGGCCACCATCCTAGCGTACGCCGTCGCTCGGCCGCGCCGCGGGACACAATCCTGGCTTGACAACGCTCTTCTCCATCTGCTAAATTTGGAGCTACCGCAGGTGTCCTTGTCTTTGTCGTGCCTGACCAACGACGGCTCGTTCAGCCAGGAAACTGATCCGGGTAATCAAAACACGGAGGTTTGTCCCATTGATTGTAGAGGAAGAGCTTAAGGACGTGGCCACTAAGGCTGGGGCGCAGATAGTCGGCATCGTCGCGGCGCGCGGTTTTGACGCGCAGGCGCCGAGGGGACACCGCACCGGCGATGCTCTAGTTGGAGCCAAAAGCATAATTGCGTTCGGCGGGGCGGAGAGCCTGTCGGGCGCGGGCCGCGTTCCGGACCATCGCCTATCCCGGTCCAACCGGACTTTCCCTGCTGTTCGTCGAGCCGTGGCCGCGCGCGTCGCCGGCTACATCGAGGGCAAGTTCGGCTACGAGTCGATATTTTACGACTCGGGGAGTTCCGACGGTCTCAATCCGTTACTGAGCCTGAAGCTGGCCGGTGAACTGGGGGGACTGGGCACGCGATCCATGGCCGCGGGCATTCTACTCCACAAAGGCTACGGCCTCATCAACATCTCTATGACCATCACGACCATGCCACTCATTCCCGATGCGCCGCTTGAAGACCCGGTTTGCCCACACCCATCCTGTGTAGAACGTTGGGAAAGATTGCGGACGACGCCGTGTCTTGAGGCGTGCCCCGAATGTCTCTCTGGCGAGCTGGAGAATGGCAGAATCAAGCGGTTACGCTATGAGCGTTATCGGTGCGCCACTCGTGCCCAGACGACCTCCACTATGAGCTTCCA
The DNA here is from genome assembly GCA_016210495.1 of Chloroflexota bacterium. The sequence goes on along the minus strand of JACQUC010000143.1, from coordinate 13,721 downwards.
GCGGGTGTTGTTGGAGGCAATGAACGAGCAGGACCCGGAGAAGCGAAAGATGATCGTCCTGGGGAACTGGTTCGGCCGCATCGTGCGCTCGGTGGCTTTTGGCGCCGAGCTCGTGGGCCAGTGCGCAGAATGCCTCAGAGATTGCCCCGTGCAACTGCGGGCGCGGCGCCTCGTCCGTAAGGAAATTCCTAAGGAGAATTAGGTGGAAGGATTGCAGGATATGGGGCGTTACATCTCGCCAGAGCTTTACGACAAGTTCAAGCATCAGGTGCTGGAGCTAAGCCTGGCCATCCAGCAGTACGCCGGTCTGGCTCAGGTCCGAGAGTCGCACAGTCTCACCGACGGTGAGATCGCCGAAAGGCTGGGCCTGAGCAGAGAACAGGTCACGGAAATCCGTTCCATCGCCGAGATCGACCTCCTACCTGTGGACGAGTGGTGGAAAGCGGACAGGTTCAAGTCCGCTCGAACCAAGAGGCTTCTGCGAGATCCGTAGAGGAGACCCCTGTGCAGCCAGAGAGTGCGCGATCCTACGGCGGCCTGGGGCTTGGTGCTATCGGGGCGTTTCTAGCCATACTATCTTTGGCAATGGTTGGCTTGATAGAGATCGGCGCGCCCACCCGAGCTCGGGAGAGGCCGAGGAGCATCGCGAACGTGTCGCCGGCTCCCACGCCAACCGCCACGCGGGTGCCGACGGCGGTTCCACCATCACCCACCGTCGCTGTTCAGGTAACCCAGTCCATTATTCCGACTACCACTCCTACTGCAACCCCTCTCGCCTGGATTAGCAGCTCCCTGCAATACCGACCCGTCGCGGTAATGATCGACAACCACCCGGATGCCAGGCCTCACAGTGGCCTCACGGAAGCCGATGTCGTCTATGAGGCAGTCGTCGAAGCCGGCATCACCAGGTTTATGGCCATTTTTGGTCGTACCGACGCTAAAGTAGTGGGACCAGTGCGCAGCGCCCGGCACTATTTCATTTATTGGGCGAGCGAGTACGGTGCGATCTACCTACACGCCGGATCGAGTCCTCAGGGCTATGATGCGGCCCGTTCGATTGCTTTGCCTCGACTAGACTTCACTTACGGCGAAGGCGTTTACTGGCGCATCAACAACCGGTCGGCTCCGCACAACCTATACACGGACACAGGCCGTTCACGACAGCTCGCGGCCGATGGAAATCACGGCTCCCTGGGGCCCGTGGCCTACAAGTCGGATGCGCCTGCGCCAACACTTTCGGCGATAACCATCACCCATCCCGACGGCTATCGCGTTTCGTACGAATACCGCAGCAGCGATAACTCCTTCCTGCGCCAGATGGCGCGCCGACCCCACATCGACGTGTTGGACGGCGTGCAATACCATCCCAAAAACGTCGTGGTGCAATTCGTGCGTGCCTGGCGCATACCGGGCGACGATGCCGGTAGAATGGACATGGAACTGGTCGGGGCTGGGCCGGCTTATTTCTTCCGTGACGGTATAGCCACTGAGGGGTCTTGGATCAAGGAAGGACTAACCGCCGCCACGAGGTTCTTGGACGGGGAGGGTGCTCCGGTCCTTCTTAACGTCGGACAGACCTGGATTCAGGTTGTGCCCCAAAATAGCGCCGTAAGCTACCAGTGACGGTCACTTCTTATTCAACTCATTCAACGCTTAGGATCTTGCCGGTCTGATCAAGCGTAAAAACGTAGAACGTCTGATCTACTTCGGCAACGGGCGATCTGCGCGTCGACACCACGTAGAATTGCATGCTCCTACCGTCTGGCAGTCCATAGCTGCCGACGTAGTCGATTCGATCGAAAGTGCGGCCCATACCTCTTGACTGGTCCAGTTGTGCCTGAAGGTCATCAATGGTGGCGCCGGACTGCGCAGCCCTTCCAATCAGTTCCCGGCTCAAACTCTCCCAGATCAAGGTGGAGTCGTAAGTAGCCTGCCCCTTGAAATACTGCTCTGTCGCGGGTGGTGGCGACAACGTCTTGACCGAGGCTTGGGCTATCGAAGGCTCGGCGAACCTGACCGTGCTCACAAATATCAAAGCGATCAGCAGTATCATGATGATCGCGGTGCTCAACCTATGCTCCCACAGTTCTTCGATTCCTCTAAGCACTAAGCGTGCTGCGTTCTTCAACCCCATTATCAACGGTCTCCTCTCTGTGGAGGATACGATGGACTTTCGGCCCCTTGGACCGAACCTAAACGACAGCCTGCAAGTAATGTGCCATCGGGACTTCTTGACACTGGCGGCAAAGGTGGGTATGCTGACCTATGTCTATTATGAACAGCAACCTGCGCGAAGCTATGCTCTACGAAAAGCTGGAAAACGGTGCCGTGCGATGCCATGTGTGTCTCTGGCGGTGCAAGGTTAACCGCGGGAAGCACGGTTACTGCAAGACGCGCGTGAACCTCGAAGGAACCTTCTACACGCTCATCTATGGTGTCGTCTCTTCCGTCGCCGTCGACCCCATCGAGAAGAAGCCTCTTTTCCACTTCTTCCCGACGAGTCGAGTGTTATCGCTGGGCACCCTGGGCTGCAACTTCCGTTGCAATCACTGCCAGAACTGGCAGATTTCGTACGCCATGCACATCGGCGGGCGATGGCTCGTCGAGGGCAGGAGGACTTCCCACGCGGAGGCGCTGTCGCCAGAAGATTCGGTCAGGCTGGCGAAGACGCATGGGTGCGTTGGCCTGGCCTGGACATACAACGAGCCGGCAATCTGGTTCGAGCATACCCTCGATAGTGCTAGACTGGCCAAACAGAGCGGCCTTTATACCGCCTATGTCACGAACGGCTACATCACGTCGGACGGCCTCGATGCCATCGGACCGTATCTGGACGCCTATCGGGTGGACGTGAAGGGCTTCACCGACGAGGCCTATGGCAGGATCGCCAACCTGCCCAAGGGACACTGGCGTGGCATCCTCGACGTGGCTGCCAGGGCTAAGAACGTCGCCAAGATGCACGTCGAGGTGGTGACCAACGTCGTGCCCGGCTGCAACGACGATAGTCGACAGCTCACGGCTATCGCCTGCTGGATAAGGGACGAACTGGGGGCCGATACTCCCTGGCACGTTACTCGCTTTCACCCGCACGCTGGATTCGGTCACGTGCCACCGACCCCGATCAGTTCCTTGGACGCGGCTCGCAGGACTGGCCTCGACGTTGGCCTGCGCTTCGTGTACCTGGGTAATGTGCCAGGGGCGGATTCCGAGAATACTTACTGTTATCGTTGCGGCCGCCTAGCTGTGCAACGGGTTGGCTATCGCACAGCACTTGTCGGCATCGGCAAAGGCGGTAAGTGCCAACAGTGCAACGCCGATCTGAACGTAAGGGGCATTTGAAGGAGGGAGAGGACATGGGCGATGCTTCGTCCCAGGACCAGGCGACTGATGATATGCACCCGTTGGTTCAACTGGCAAAGAGGGCGGTAGAGATCTATGTGACTGAGAGACGTATCCTTCCCCGCCCGCGCGAGATGACCCCTGAAATGCTTGCCAGGGCTGGAGTTTTCGTGTGTTTGAAGAAGTTTGAGGAATTGCGTGGATGCATCGGCACATTCGAGCCAACGGAGCAGACTGTCGCCGAGGAGATAATCCGCAATGCCATAAGCTCGGCGACGCGCGACCCGCGGTTTCCCCCCGTGAGAAGCGATGAACTCAGGTTCATTAGCTATGGCGTGGACGTGTTGGGTCCCTATGAGGTGGTGGAGGACCTGGAGCAACTGGATGCGAAGCGCTACGGCGTAATAGTACAGGGCGGAGGACGCCGGGGCCTGCTGCTGCCGGATCTCGAGGGTGTGGACACGGCGCTGGAGCAGATCGAAATCGCCCGCCGAAAGGCTGGCATTACGGCGGGCGACCACGTGGCCGTTTTTCGGTTCGAGGTAGTTCGTTACGCTTAGTTGCTGGAGAGGATGGAGTGCTTTGCCAGCAAATGCTTAGTCAGAGCGGCAGGCGTGGCCTTGACGAGCAGCACAGGGACGCTCGCGCCTCGGAGCACCTTTTCCGCCACGCTTCCGTGGATCCATCGGCTCAGGCCAGAACGCCCGTGCGTCGTCATGGCGACTATGTCCATGCCTTGTTCCTCGGCGAAGTCGACGATCTGGTCGGGCGCCTCGCCGTATCTGGTGGCGATGTTCACGGCCACGCCTTTGCTCCGCAGCGGCTTAGCGACCTCGCCCAGGTACGCCCTGGCCGAGTTGGCATTGGCAGCTACGACTTCGTCCAAGAACCTGCCATGTCCCGCGTCGGTCGGTATTCTAATCTCCACGGGCGTTATGACCTTGAGCAAGGTCACTTCCGCACCAGTCGCCGATGCAAGCCTCTCTATGTGTAACAGAATTATCTCGGCCAATTCAGAGCCATCCAGGGTCACCAATATCTTCTTGAGCATCTCCTTACCTCCTATTTGTGTGCCAATTGTGCACAGATGCGTTCCATAAGCGCCTCGCCCTGCGCAGGCTAAAGCCGTGCGGCTACAAGACCCCACCCCCGGCAATTTGGGGCAAATCCAACGGCGCCTGGTATTACCGATGTTGAAAAGCAAAAAGCGAGTGCCTCGGTTCCTATCGTAGCTACGATGAAGGCACTCGCCAGCGTGTATTCAGATGCCAGTCGTGCGCGCCCGCGGCCGTGCAGTCGGCGCAGTGACGTCGCCTGTTCCCAGATCAGCCCGATTAGGGCTGCGCAGAAGAGCTAACGACTCTTCTGGGGTCGCAATGCCTTGCGACCTTCCTGACTTACAGAAATCTATGGATCACCTGCTAACACCGCAGGTAGCTGTGATTGGCGGCTAACCCAAGGACCAAGGCGCTGGCAAGCGTCCGTGCCCACCAGCGCCCTCAGGTTCAGACTTGCACGGCACTGTGCATCGGGTGAAAACGGTGCACCGAGAAGAACCGGTTTCACCGTGACCATAATACCTTTTGCCGTCGTCACCGTCTATGCCCCGAAAGATCGGTTTTTGTTCGTCGGTAATGACTATCGCCAGCAGCCGAACCAACCTACCATGGGGCTAGTACAGTATGACTATTTTCCAGATGCGAATTGGCTGGGACGGCCCCACCCCACCCCGGGGCGGACAGCCGTCCGCCCCTACGGATGCCCGGCGCGGCCCTGGGCGTCCTTCCGTGAAAGAACGCCACTACGGAAGGCCGCTATTGGAGATATTGTCGCCGGCCGCGACTGCGAGCGCCTCCTCCGCGTGTTGCGGTTTGGCGCGCAAGGCTACGTCGAGAACATCGTCGACGGACGTCGCCAATACGAAGCGCATGTCTTCTTTGACTGCAGCCGGCACGTCCGCCAGGTCCTTCTCGTTATCTGTCGGCAGGATCATCACCTTTATGCCGGCCCGGTGGGCCGCCAGAACCTTGTCCTTGATGCCGCCTACCGGGAATACCTTGCCTCGCAAAGTTATCTCCCCCGTCATCGCCACCTCTCTGGCCACGGGCCGCATGGTCATCGCCGAAACGAGCGCGGTGGCCATAGTGACCCCAGCCGATGGCCCGTCCTTGGGAATAGCACCGGCGGGCACGTGAATGTGTATGTCCAGCCGCTCGTGAAAGTCCTCGGGGACGCCGAGAGCGGCGGCCCGCGACCGCGCATAGGTCACGGCGGCACGCGCCGATTCCTGCATCACCTCGCCCAGGTGCCCGGTCAGAATAAGTCCGCTGTGCCCGGGGACAAGGGTTGCCTCTACGAAGAGTATGTCACCGCCCACAGGGGTCACAGCCACTCCGGTAGCCAGGCCTATCTCGTCATTCTGCTCCGCCGACTCGTAGCGGAACCGCGGCTGTCCGAGATAGCTTTCCAGGTTCCTTTCGGTAATCTCGGCGCTGTCTTGTCCCCTTTGCGTGATGGCTCTGGCCGTCTTCCGGCAAATGTTCCCAATCTCCCTCTCGAGGTTCCTCACGCCGGCTTCTTTGGTGTAGCTGCTGATAATGGCGAGAAGAGCATCATCCGAAATGTGCAACTGGCCCTCGGAGATGCCGTTCTCTGCAAGCTGTCTCGGCACCAGAAACTTCCGGGCTATCTGAAGCTTGTCCCTCTCCGAGTACCCCGGCAACTCGATAACTTCCATGCGATCCAGCAGCGCGGGCGGTATCGGGTCGAGCAGATTGGCTGTGGTGATGAACATGGCCTTAGACAGATCAAAGGCGACGTCTAGGTAGTGGTCGACGAAGGTGGAGTTCTGCTGCGGATCGAGAACCTCGAGCAGCGCCGCCGCCGGGTCGCCGCGAAAGTCTCTCCCCAGCTTGTCCACCTCGTCCAGCATGACCAGAGGGTTGTTGGATTCCACGCGGCGGATGGCCTGGACGATGCGTCCAGGGAGAGCGCCCACATAGGTGCGGCGATGGCCGCGTATCTCGGCCTCATCGCGCACTCCACCCAGCGACATTCGCACGAACTTTCTGCCCAGGGCCCTGGCTATCGACTGGCCCAGGGACGTTTTCCCCACGCCGGGAGGGCCGACGAAACACAGAATCGGCCCTTTCATATCTTCTTTCAGTTTGCGGACGGCCAGGTAATCGAGTATACGCTCCTTTACCTTCTCGAGGTCGTAGTGGTCCTCGTTCAGGACCTGCTCCGCCTGATTGATGTCCAGATTGTCGACGGTGCCTTTGCTCCACGGCAGGTTTGCCATCCAGTCGAGGTAAGTCGTGATGACGCCGTATTCGGCGGAAGCCGGCGAGAGAGCTTGCAGCCTATCCATCTCCCGTCGCGCTTCCTTGAGGGCTTCGGGTGGCAGCTCCGCCTTCTCGACCTTCTCCCTGAGTTGCTCGATCTCGGCGCCGCGCGGGTCAGTTTCGCCCAGCTCTTTCTGTATGGCCTTCAACTGCTCGCGCAAGTAGTAGTCACGCTGCGCCTTCGTCATCTCGTCTTTGACTTGCGACTGTATCTTGCTGCCGATTTCCAGTATCTCTAGCTCGCGATTAAGGAACGACGCCAGCTTTCTGAACCGCTCGCCCACGTCGAGGGTTTGCAGAAGTTCCTGCCGCTCGGGCGTCTTGAGGTTAGTGTTTGCCGCGATAAAATCAGCCAGTTTGCTGGGCTGAGTCATGCTCCCGGCGGCCTCGGCCAACTCCGGCGGCTCGTTTGGCGTCAAGGAGACTACCTTCTCGAACAGGGTCTGGGCGTTCCTGGTCAGCGCCTGGAGCTCTGCGTCTTCTGGCATGCTCTCCTGAAGAACCTCAACGCGCGACTTGATGAAAGGCTCGGTCTGGGTCGGTTCGATCAACCCGACCCTGGCGATGCCCTGCAAGAGAGCGTGAATCGTGCCGTCAGGGACCTTAAGCATCCGAACGATCAGAGCAGCGGTGCCCACACGATACAGGTCATCGAAAGAGGGCCTGTCCGTAGCTTTGGCCTGCGCAAATAGCCCGATGATCTTGTCCCCAACCGCCGCCTCGTCGACCAGCTTGGCACGGTGTTCCTCGGTCACGACGATGGGGAACATCATAAACGGATAGATGACGGTATCCCCGCTGGGAAGGATAGGCAGGATTTGCGGTACGTGCGGCTGTTCGGTGGGTTTCTCCTCCACTACGCTTGCGTCTGTCATGAATATTGCACCCTTATCGTGATAATGCGAATCGGTGGCTCCTTGGCCTTGGGAAGTACGATCTCCAGGAAGCCCTGAGAATACGTAGCTTCCGCCAGTTCGCCGTCCACAATGGCGGGCAGTGGGATAGTTCGCTCAAATATCCCCGAGTTTATCTCCATAATGTAGCATCGCTGCTTGCGGCCCCGCAGCGCATCCCTTCGCGCTCCCCTGACGGTGAGGACGGAGTTGTCGACGCTGATGGCAACCTCCTCTGGCTTCACGCCGGCCAACTCCACGAGGACGACTACTTCTTCGAGGTTCTCGTACACGTCGACGTTTGGCTGCCAGATTGGATGGGTGAAGACGACCAGCGGGCGCTTGCCACTGGCCACCTGATCCGCCAGCCGCTCCATCTGCCGCCACACGTCGTCGATATTTGCCAGAATCTCCTGCCGGACCTCGGTCATTCCAACCGCCTCCTTTTGCTCAATGAGGGCCTGCCACGGGGTAGCTAGTTTGTGGTGCGAAATGGCTGCGACGACGCGCCCCGCCCCCAGGGCGAGCAAACCTCGCCCCTACGCTGTTCTATTTCGCAGCAACAACTAGCCAACAACTGTGCGCATGTACATCTTAACGCACGACGTCCTGGAATTCAAGACCTCCTTTGTTTGCGTGGCGTACGCCGGATTGCGGAAATTCCCCTGTGCCACCCCCCCCCGGGGCGTCCGCCTCAGGCGGACGCCCCTACGTTTTAGGATGGAGCCATAGACTACCCTTGTCGGATAGGCAGCACCTGCAGGATGTTCTGGCCGAAAATGCCGTTTTCGTCAGATGACGGCAGGCGCAACTCCCTGATGCTCGCCAATATTCGCGAAACGTCGGCCAGCGCAAAGGGGTAATCGCTGCCCAAGACGATCTGGCTCGGGCCGAACGTCTCCAAAGCGCATCGTAGCGCCGCCTGGTGAGGGTTCACGCTGTCGTAGTAGAAACGTTTGAAATACTCGCTAGGAGGCCTGTCGATGTTGAGCCTGCACTCAGGCCGAGTGCGGTACGAGGCGTCGATCCTACCGATGGTGTAGGGGATGACTGCCCCGAGGTGCGGCAGGATCAGCTTGATGTTTCTGTTCTTCTCGAAGACCCCGCTGAAGACCAGGCGGGCAGCGGCGACGGTGGTGTCGAAAAGGTAGCCCGTGTTCGCGGCCAGGTCGAACTCGTCCAGGATCTCGATGCCGGCGGGGATCATCGGGTGGATGAAGATGGCCGCGCCCAGCCTGTCGGCCTCCTGGTAGAACTCCATGAACTCGGGCGAGTTCAGGGGTTTGCCGCGAACGTTGGCCCCGATGGTGATGCCGTGCAGACCCAATTGGCCGATGGCCCGGCGCATCTCGTCAATGGCGTGCTTCGGGCTGTTCAGTGGGACGGTGGCGAAGGCGGCGAATCGTGTCGGGTAGCGCGCGCAGACCGCCGCGAGGTCGTCGTTGGTCATTTGCGCCAGCGCCACGCTCTTTCCCACGTCCGGGAAGTACACGTGGGGGATGGATATCGACAACACCTGCACGTCGATGCCGGCGCTATCCATCTGCGGCAGCCGCGCCTCGATGGACCACATCGAGGGGGTAGCCAATATCTTATCCTTGATGATTTTCGACCACGCCCGATCCCGCGGCGTGTCCTCCGCGAGACGCTGCAGCTCCTCGATGTACGCCATCGGAAAATAGTGCACGTGCACGTCGATCTTCATCGGCAACCTCCTATCGGTGTTTGGCGCAGATGGCGGGGCAGCCTGGCAACTGATAGCCGGGAATCTGAGCATAACCAGCTACCGCTGGGATACAGCTATTCTCGGCTCTCGGCAATCGAACAGGCACGCGCACCCTGAAGGGTGCGGCTACGGGTGACGGCCCCACCACGCACCGGCCCGGCCGACCGGCCGTTCACTCCCGCCTGAAAAGCGAGAGCGCACAAGCCTTACTTCTCGCCGTACGCCTCCTTGACGAAGCCGCTGTCTTCGAGCTCCTTCATCAGGCTATTGTCGACAACGCTGTCCACTTTGGCGTCCTTGGCCTTCGGATTAGCGCGCGCCGTCTCGTCGAGAATAGCCTGCATGGCCTCGACGCCCGCGTACGGGACCTTGGGGAACAGCCTCGTCACGTAGAAGTCGTAGGTTTCCGACAGCACCTCTCGGTCAGTCGTATTGGTGTACTTGCCGATGGCGTTCATGGTGAACTCTTTTTCCTTCTTGGCCACCGCCAGGCCCTCCACGAAAGCCTTCAAGAAGTTGCGCACCGTTTCCTTGTTGCTGTTGAGATAACGTTTGGTGGTGACGATGATGGCCGTGGCGTACGCTACACCTGTATCAGGATAGCTTATCACCTCGTTCATGCCGGCCTTTTTGGCCTGCAGGCTGATGGGCGGTCCGAACGCCGCTCCCTGAACGCCACCGGACAGCAGGGCAGCCAGTCCCTCGGCCATGCCGCCCGCCTGTACGATAGTCACGTCCTTCTCCGGGTCGATGCCGAACTTGCGGAGCGCGAAGCGTGTGCCGAAGTCGCTGGCGGAGCCAAACCTGCTCACCGCCACGATCTTGCCCTTCAGGTCTTCGGGGCGCTTAATGTTCGGCTGGCCCCACAGCGAAGAGCCCATAAGATTGGCCGTGCCGGCAATCGCTATGGCGTCGGAGCCGGCCAGGCTGGCGGCAACCACGGCGCCACCGCCCGCGTGAGCAAGCTTGACCTCCCCCGACACCAGCGACTGGACCAGCGTCGTACTGGTGGCCACGTATGGGATGTCGACGTCGAGGCCGTATTTCTCGAAGAGCCCTTTTTCCTTGGCCACAAACAGGACCGTGTGCGATCCTGCCACCGCGCTGTACGGAACGGTGAGCTTTACGAGCGGCTGTTTCTGCGCCGGCTTCTCTGGCTTAGCCTCTTTCACCGCCGGCTTCGCCGCTTTCGTTTCTGGCGTCGCGACTTTTGCCTCCGGTTTTGTCTCCTTTGCCGCCGCCGGCTTGGGCGCTTGGGTCGGCGCGGCCTTTGGTGGCGCCGTGGGCGCCGGCGTGGGCGTCGGCGCGGGTTGCGCACAGCCAATCACCAGTGCAAGCAAAAGAAGGACTACGATGGAAGCGAGCGCCATGCCCTTTGACTTGTTGGAATACCTGATCACGGCCAACCTCCTATAACGGTAGTGTACGCAAGGTGGCGGAGCTGCCTCCGCCCCAGGCCGGGGCGGACAGCGGACGTCCGCCCCTACGCCGCATGAGACGTCAGAGGACGGAGCTGCCTCCGCCCCACCCCGGGGCGGACAGCCGTCCGCCCCTACTAGTATAGCGCGCAGGTGGCATACCAGTCGCCGAACCAGTCGACCGACTCGGCGATGTCCGTGCCTGTGTCGAACTTGAGCTCACCCCACGGCGAAATCGGCGGGTCGCCTGGCCTCAAGACTGCCAACTCACCCTTTTTGCAGCCGATGACTTTCGTCGGCGCAGGCAGTCGCGGCTCCATGTTGATGTTGCCCGTGCTTATCATTCTCGTGGCCTCGGGCACGTAGAAGTGCAGCGCGGGCCCGGTTCCGTCGCTGCCACCTGCTTCCGGCGTCAGGAAGACCGTCTTGATGCCCTTTTTCTCGCAGGCCTCCACCGTGAACATGGCGTCCATCAGATTGTTCCCCGAAGGCGAGGTCCTAGTGATGATTGCGCCGTCCGCTTCCAAGAGGCTTGCCAATTGCGAGGTGCAGGTGGCGGTAACTCGCTTACCGAACTCGCTTTCGAACCTGGTTCTCTGAAGAATCACACCCAGGAAGTTCACTCTCTTTCCGTGTTCTCTCAGGAGGGCGAGGACAACCGGCTGATTCATCAGGCCCCAGGTCAGCGGTTGCGTCGAGTTGCCCTTGCGGGCATCGGTGGTGAGCGCGCCATCGAGGAACTCGTTCGGGTGAACCAGAGTAGGCAGCGACTCCTTCACGTGCAGCCCGTAGTAGGCCAGTCTGGAATGCGGGGTGTGCCACTCGGTCACCCAACCAAGGATGTACACGACTCGGGGCAGAGAGGCATCGACCTTGTTTAGCTCGAAGATCTCGACACTCTCAGGCTCCAGGTTCTGGGTCGTCTCGGCCAGACGATGCGCCAGCCTGCACTCGGCCAGTTGGATTGCGGAATGGGCCTCGAGCTCGGTGATGCCGCCGACCAACTGAGTCACGAGCACGACGTTGATGGTGGAGCCCAGCGGAGTTATCTGCGCTCCCGGTCCCCACATGTCCACGACGCCCAATCTTTGCGACGCCGTACCGGTTAGCTCCGTCGGCTCGTACTGCGAGGAATGGACCAAAGTCAGTCCTGCCAGCCTGTTGGTTCTGCCCTGCCCGACCGTATCCACCGGGCCAAGGATGCCCGGAAAGACGCAGCCTGGGCCCGACACCTTTATCCTCGGCTCGACGACATCGCCGATGTGAACGATCCTCGTCTGCTCGCCTGGGATGGCCACGTCCAGATCAGCCGAGATGATTCTCTCGTCTTTGGTAACGAGGCCCAGGAGCTCGGCCTTGTCGAGCTCGAGAACGCCGTCTGCGTAGCGGGTTTGTCTGTCGAAGCGGACGGTTTTGACTGGGAAGCTTGCCAGCTCAAGTCTCATCGCCATATCTCAGTTCCTCTCTCGCTTGTACCGATTGTTGTAGGTTAGACCCGTATTCCACTTGGCAGGGCGGCCCTCACCCTAACCCTCTCCCAGAGGGAGAGGGGACTGGCCCTAGCCCTCTCCCTCTGGGAGAGGGGACCTTACGTCCGTGGGCTCGTGTCCTGAGTTGCCACGGCAGAGGCGTGCTCACCCGAATGCGACGGTTACCTCCGGCGCAAAGATCGTGGGCCCTTCGACGTCGGTTTGAAGTGCAGCCAGCGCGGTCTCCACGATTCTCTGGCGCACTGTGCGGTCCGCCTCGGCGGGCAGGCTTGCGTCGCCGCACGGATGCGGCACCTTGGTGCCGGCGATGACTCGATTGGCTCGCATCTGCTGGCCCAGCGAGCTGACCGGCGTGATGAAGGCGACCGGTATCCCTGCCTTCTCGATTTCCCTAACTATCACAGCACCGCTGCGAGTGCAGGTCCCTCAGGTCGACACCATTATGGCGGCGTCGATGCCCTCCGCCTTCAGATCCTGTGTTATCTCAATGCCGATCGCCCGCATGTCGTCGTACAGCGCCAGTACGCCCGGCGTCGAGTAGAAATACGGATACAACTTGGCGAATGCGCCCTCTTTTTCGAACTGTCGACAGATGTCGAGGGGAACGCCGAAGTTGGGGTTGTCCTTCATAAACTGAGTGTTGTAGCCGCCGTGCATGACATCCCACGCGACGTCCAGCATCGAGCTAAGCCCGGCGATGCTGTATTTCCTGAAGAAGGTGTTACGGTTCGCCTTGAATCGGTCCGGATTGCCCAGGGGCACGACGCCTGCCGTGCTGAGCAAAGCCAGGTGGGCAGCTTTGAGGTTTGTGACGCGGGGTGGGACAGGGATAGGCTCAACCTTCTCGATTGGTATCTCGGTGTCCTCATGACGACCGGCAATCCCGCTCAACAGCAGGTCGATAGCTCTTTCCGCGCCGTTCTTGCTGCGGAACTCGAGCAGACGGAGCCCACGGGGGATGTACCCCTCGGCGGCCGCCGATCCGATGGCAGAACCTGTGGCCAGCTTGCCTACGAGCACAGACATCTTCGAGAGGGCATCTTCCATGCCCGTCGCGACATCCGTCGTCGGGACGGCGTAGACCCCTCTATCTTTGTACTGCCGGTAGACGTCGACGCCAGGGTTTTGCTCGTGCATACCGGTAACGCAGGGCAAACCGGCCTGGGCGCCGGCCGCGTGACAGACCTCGGCGCAGGCGAAACCGTACCTGCCGTTGCCGAAGCTCGGACCCGCCACCAGCATCCCGACGTCGCGAGCCCTGGCCACCTCGACGATGGATGCCAGGACTTGGTTTGAATGAGACGGAAAGTAGTTGTCGCCGCAGTAGGCGGTGACGACTATGTCTGCCGAGTCCCCCAGCAGAGCCTGGAGACGCCTACCGGGACCCACGGGTCCCTCTTTGAATGCCAGGGGCAGATCGGCCTTGTCCTCGCCGCCTTCGCCGGCGAAGAACTGGTGGATTGTGCGAACTTTGGACATTGACGTGACTCCTCAAAGAAAAAAGCAAGGCG
>JACQUC010000145.1 GCA_016210495.1 Chloroflexota bacterium | reverse complement strand
CCCACGACGCTGCAGGCGAAGAAGCTCGGGTTCCGTGAGATCATCGACATTGCAACGCTGGGCTTGCCTTACTTTACCTCCGGCTTGGCCGTCACGAAGACGTATTTGTCGAGAAACGAGGAGACGGTGCGGAACTTCACGAAGGCCTATGTAGAGGGTATTTCGGTGGGGAAGAAAGAGAAGCAATTCTCGATGAACGTCATCGGTAAGTACACGAAGACCGACGACAAGGAAGCGCTCGAGGACGCTTACGAATATTTCATACCGAAGCTTTTCCCACGAGTTCCGACTGCGAGCGCCGGGGCCGTGCAGGCAATACTCGACGAGGTGGCGTCGGATAATCCAAAGGCGAAGGAGTTCAAGCCGGAGGCGTTCATCGACAACCGTCTGGTAAAAGAATTGGAAGATAGCGGCTTCATCAGGAAGCTGTACGAGTGACGACCGTGATAGGCAGACGGTCACCGCGTAGGGGCGTGATTAATCACGCACCTACGCCGCTATGCGTACGAGTGACGATCGCGATAGGTCACGCCTCCCCTGCAGCAAGTATAGAGTATCGATTAAGAGGACCGATGAGAGTTCGCCTGGCCGCTGACGATGTGTATTGAAGTATTGACATTTGATATGTCAAATGTCATATTATACCTTGTCTGCCATCGTCAAATGGGGTAAAGTTTAGTAGTTGCCGGAGATCGATCAGTCCGGATCTACTAGGAGTTGATGATCGATGAACGAATTCGATATGGTCTCACCATTGGACTACCGCTACTACGCAGTCGACAATCAACTGCGTGCGCGTCTGCAGCCTTACGTATCAGAAGAAGCCCAGGTACAGTACTGTCTAAGGGTCGAATGTGCGTTAGTACGCTCACTAGCGATGCTAGGTCTTGCTCCGCTAGAAGTCGCCTCGGACGTAGACCGTGCTGTCAAGGATATTAGAGCAGACGAGGTCTATGAGGAGGAGAAGCGAACCAGGCATAACGTTCGGGCCCTGGTCAATTGTATTGCTAGGCGGGTCGGCGAAGAGACCAAGCCTTACGTCCATCTGTTCACCACCTCTTGCGACATAACTGACACAGCTACTGCCCTTCGCTTCAAAGAGCTCTTTCGAGACGTCATCGAGCCAGATGCGATCGAGCTTGGGGAAGTCATCGCCTCCACCGCAGAACGTGAGGCCGACACGGTACAGATTGGCCGAACACACGGAAAGCACGCAGAACCCATCACCTTTGGCCATGCTCTCGCCTTGTATTTGGATCGGCTCGGCCAGCGGATTCAACAGATGGAAGCAGCAAGGAAGAACCTCAGAGGCAAGCTATCCGGGGCAGTCGGCTGCTACAGCTCGATGTCCCTGGCATTTCCGGACGATCCCACAGTTGTTGAAACGAAGGCGCTGGCACTCCTCGGTATTGAGCCTGCGCAGAATCGCATGTGCTCCCAGATTGTGCAGCCGGAATATGTGACGGATTTGGTGCACGCGACCGTGTCGACGTTTTCGATCCTGGCTCAGATAGCCGACGATGTTCGTCAACTATCCCGTAGCGAGATCGAAGAAGTTTATGAGCGCTATGCGGAGGATCAGGTCGGCTCTTCGACCATGCCTCATAAACGTAACCCGAGATCGTTCGAGAACGTGAAGAGTCTCTGGAAAGAGTTTATGCCAAGGATGACGACGCTCTATATGGATCAGATCTCCGAACATCAGAGAGACCTTACAAATTCTGCGTCTAGTCGATTCGTGTCCGAGCTCTTCACTGCGTTCGATTACTCAGTCACCAGGATGACGGGCGCACTGCGTGAGCTGGAGGTTGACCGGGAAGCGATGCTTTCTAACTTGAAGCGCAGTGAGAACTACATAATCGCAGAGCCACTCTACATCTTGCTAGCACTAAGCGGCTATTCCAAGGCATACGACGCTGCGCGGCGCCTGGTTAACCAGGCGCGTGGTACCAGGCAACCGCTTATAGAACTCGTCATGCACGACCGCGATGTTGCGCCGTACTTCGACCGCCTGAGTCGATCCCAAAAGGAGGTTCTCGCTGACCCGCGCAAATATACTGGTGCAGCATCCGCTCTAACATATAGGACGTGTTCTTCTTGGAGGAGCGCGTTCCGAGAGCTTCTAACCAGCTTGTCTAACGAGCGTCATGCTAAGTTCGACCTGATGAAAGCGACTAAGTGAGTCAAGCCTGCAATATAGCCCCTCGTCTTATTGCATCACATACAGCAGCGTAAACAAAAAGATCCACACCACGTCGACGAAGTGCCAGTAAGTGGACGCGACTTCGACGGCGAAGTGACGGCGGGACGAGAAGCGGCCGCCGAGCGATAGGAGGAAAACGGCGAGCAGCAGGCCAATGCCGACGACGACGTGCAGGCCGTGAAAGCCCGTCAGCGTGAAAAAACCGGCGGCAAAGATGTTGGTCTGGGGGGTGAAGCCCAGAGAGAGGTACTCACGTCCCTGGCCGGCCAGGAAGATCCCGCCCAGCAGCGCGGCGAGAACCAGGCCGAGCTGCAGGCCCCGGCGGTCGTCCCGCTTGATGGCCCTGTCGGCGTAGTAGGCGGGAACGCCGCTGAGCAGCAGGATAATAGTGAAGATGCTTGGCGTAAGCAGCTCGAGCCGAGGGAGCGCAGACGACGGCGGCACCTGCGCGCTGAACCTGAGGTAAAGATAGGCGGCGATCAAGTTGCCAAAAAAGATGGCCTCGGAGGCGATGAACCAGAACAGCCCCCACCATCCCGGATGCCTACCGACGTGCAGGGGCACTTCGACCTCGGCCTCGCCCGGGCTCAGGGCGGGCAGGTGCATCGCTTCCACCGGCGCCACGCCAATTGGCGAAGGGCCCTGGAATCGCTCAAGGGTCCACGCGACGATCACCACAATCGAGAGCGCCGCCCCAACCAGCGAGATGGCGAGGTGAGTGGTCAGCCCAACGACCGTCAGCGTCAGCGCCACGGCCAGTATTATCGGCCAGTAACTGTCGTGTGCGGCGTGGGTCGGTCTTGTCGTCCGATGCGTCAGTTGCCGTGCCAATTTTAGACCCCTAATACTACATTATGACTCCTATTGCGGCCGTGTGCGCTCCGCGATCCCGCCGGTGTGCGATATCCGTCTCGACAACAGTGGGGTCGCTTCGCGGCTTTCGTCGCGTGGCACACGCTGACAGCAGGCCAGTAACACGCTTGCCGGACCTGGCAATGCGCGATGCCCACGGCGCCCAAAGGCCCACGGGCGAGCATTCCTGGCGCTGTCAGCCCAGGATGACAAGATCACTTAGCTCCTAACCTGGCATACTCGCTGGACAACGACATTTGTTGACGCGACCGGTTGGCACGTCGTAAGTATACTATACCACCACAGTGTGGGGTCGTCCAGCGCGACCGGCGCATCGGAGGCTGTTATTGTCAAGGCCAGGTTACGCGTACCTGTACACTACGAGATTTGCTGTCACATCATGGCCGGCATAGTTATGTAGCACCAAGGAACGATTGCCGTTAACTATTACGACGGGAGCGATTCCTGCGTTATCGCTATCTTGGTTGGCAACCTGGACGCGAGCGATGAATGTCATGTCATAAGCGTCGTCGTAAGTAGGGTCGCTGGAGAACCCAACCGGGTCGCCTGCATAAGCTGATTTCACAGTGAGGCCAACCAGCGCCATCGTTGCCCCCTCTGGGACGGCGTTGTTGATGTTGATGACATTGTCTCCAGAACTCAACGTGATATTTGACCATGACCCGTTTGGCGCCCACCAGCTTGAAGCTAAGAGTTGCACGTCCAATCCTCCTTCGTGTTGATATTGTTGCCCATAGGCAGTCAGATTCGCGTATGTGCCATCAGTGAATAAGCTCTTCCACTGTGAGTCGTAAGAGATGAAGGCACACCAGGCCTTAATGTTTGCCGCCATTCCGGACGGTCCTTCCAGAATCTGCACCATCGCGGCTGTAAATGCGCGCATATACCAGTCAGACTGGTCGCTGTAGCCGTAGTTAGGACCGCATTCGGTCACGATGGCTGGGGGTATGGCCAACCCGATATTGTTCCAAAACGTCGGCCAAAGGTCCAACCAATTCTTAAACGATTGAGCATCGGCCAAAGGGTCGTTCGGATTATTGCTGGTAGGGTACAGGTGGTAGGCCGCATACTCGTAGGGTGGATACGCGCCGTAGTCTTTCTTGTAGTACATGAAGAAGTCCCACATGTACCCCTGCATCGAGGGATGACTGTATGGATTTTCGGGTAGCGAGTAAGAGGGCCAGTAAACAGAGTCCCACTGAACGGTCGGCGCTCCGACCGCGATGGCAGGCAACGCCTTCTGGTAGGTGTACGTGGCCGGGTCGAGAATTCCGGCCGACTTCACGATGCCGTAATACCACTCGGCGCACTGCTGGGGCGTGAGACCATCCTGGGGGTTAGATCCGCTGTTTACCTGGTCGGGCTCGTTTCCGAGCAAGACGATGGCGTTGACAGCGGCGCCCCCGCTCTGAAGCACGCTGCGCAGGTAGGCGTAGTTGCTATATACCTTAGAAGTAGGATTGTAGTTGTCCCTGGCGCAGTACCAGAACATATTGTAGTTGGACGCGTCGGGCGAGGCTGGCGAATGGTATCCGTAGCAGGGGTAAGGGGGAACCTGGCCGCTCGGAAACGACACCGAAAGCGCGGGGTCGCTGGCGATTCTTACGGGACTCAGGATGGTGCTCATGTTCCCCATGGTTCCACCAGCGCAGCCGAACCTGGCTATTTGACGCACTTTGCCACCTCCTTTTGGTGCTTACAGTCGCCTGGTATGGTACAACCACTTCTCAGTTACACACTTGCGTACGGAACGCAAGAGGCAGGAATGCCCGGTAGGCACCGCTGGGCGTCGGTGCTACCGTCGGCGTCGCCACCGGTATGCCGCTCGCCACTACTGCCCAGGAGTTACCGTCGTAGCGCAAAATCAAGCCGAAATGCCCCACGGCCCAGCCCTCGTTGGGTGAGAGCATAAACAAAGAGAAAAGGTAGTCGGTCGTCGGACTGGCAATTGCCGTCCAGGAATTGCCGTCATAGCGTAGAATCGTACCGCGGCCTCCCACAGCCCAACCTTGGCTGGCTGAGACCATGTACACGGACGTCAAGTCATAAGTGGTCGGGCTATCGACGAGCACCCAAGCACCGCCCGTGTAGTGTAGGATCACACCTCCATTCCCCACAACCCAGCCTTCGCTGGGCGAGAGCATAAATACTGAAGACAGCCTTTGAGTGATCGGGCTATCGACGAGCACCCAGGCACCGCCCGTGTAGTGTAGGATCACACCTCCATTCCCCACAACCCAGCCTTCGCTGGGCGAGAGCATAAATACTGAGAAAAGGGACGAGGGCGTCGGGTTGGGGACGCGTGTCCACCAGCCGTCGGTGTAGTGCAGGATATCCCGAATCCCCACAGCCCAGCCCTCGCTGGCTGAGATCATGTACACGGAATTGAGCCAATTGGTGGCCGGGCTATTCACTGGCGCCCAGGCACCGCCCGTGTAGTGTAGCATCTGGGGGCCAAGGCCCACAGCCCAACCCTCGCTAGCTGAAACCATAAATACGGACGTGAGGTCCAGGGCGGGGCTCGCGCTTGAGACCCAGGCCCCATTGGTGTAATGCCTGATGGTCCCAAGACCACCTACGGCCCAGCCTTCGCAGGGTGAAACCATAAAGATGGACCTAAGCAGGCAGCCGGTATCGCCACTTGTTCTGCAGGTTTGAGGGAGGATGGATTGAGGGGCATCCTTTGGCTGGGACGAGGGTGACGCTAAGCCGCCCATAGGAGACAGAACGAAGCTGCCAAGAATGATGAGAATCAATGGCAAAACCACCATCAATCTGCTCTTCACCATCGGCCTCTCTTTCGACAGGTATACTGGCCTCCAGCTATCCGGCTGAGGGTTCACAGCGCACTACTTACGCAATGGTGTTCGGCGCAAGCGGAATCGACCAGGCGTATTATGGCGAATAACCGATAGCGTCCTGACCCGTGTTCATGGACAGGGTCAAGTTACTATGCCTCTTGCCGTTTGTCAAGAGCTGAGTGTCAGGCTGTCAGGCGTCAGGCTGGGTGGCACCCTACTATTGCGGGGCTTTTTCGCGCGAAGGACTAATGTCGGTGCGCCCAGTCGGGGGCCTCGGGGTGCTTTTGGTCCCACAGCGGACGCCGACTGCGCACGATGGGTGTGCCGACGAAATTGTGCTCCGGTGGCGGCGAGGTGGTGGCCCACTCCAGCGTCCAGGCATCCCACGGGTCGTCGCCGGCCGGCTCCAGGCGCCGCATGCTGGCAAAGAAGTTCCACAGGAAGACGACGACCGAGAGCGCGATGACGAAGGCCCCGATGGTCGACACCAGATTAAGGGTTTCCCAGCCTAGACCGGGAGGATAGGTGTAGATGCGGCGCGGCATCCCGAGCAGCCCCAGTAGGTGCAGCGGAAAGAAAGTCGTGTTGAAGCCGACCAAAAGCAGCCAGAAATGGAGCTTGCCCAGACCCTCGCCAAGCATGTGCCCCGTGATCTTGGGAAACCAGTAATAGAGCCCGGCGAACATCCCGAAGAGCGCCCCCCCGACCAGCGTGTAATGGAAGTGGGCCACCACGAAATAGCTGTCGGTCACCTGCCAGTCCAGGGGCACTGTGGCCAGCATTACGCCGGTGAGCCCGCCGGCCACGAACTGGCCTATGAAGCCCAGGGCGAACAGCATCGGCGGCTTCAAGACGAGCCTGCCGCCCCACAGGGTCGCGAGCCAGTTGAATATCTTCACGCCGGTGGGCACGGCGACGATCATGCTGGTGGCAGCAAAGAACCCCTGGGCAACCAGCGGCATACCCACCGCGTACATGTGGTGGGCCCAAACCGTGAAGCCCAGGATGCCGATGGCCACGCCGGACCAGGCGATGAAGGGGTAGCCGAAAATCGGCTTGCGCGAGAAGACGGGCAATACCTCGGAGACGATGCCCATAGCCGGCAGAATCAGAATGTAGACCTCCGGGTGGCCAAAGGCCCAGAACAGGTGTTGCCAGAGGAGGGGGTCGCCACCGCCTCCGGGTAGATAGAAGGTCGTGCCCAGGCGACGGTCTATCAGCAGCAGCACCGCGGCCGTGGTCAGGCTGGGCATGGCGAAGACGATAATGAAACTGGTGACCAGCGTGGCCCACACGAAAAGCGGCATCAGGTTGAAGCTCATGCCGGGGGCGCGCAGGCCGAAGGTGGTGACGATGAAGTTGATGGCGCCGGCGGTGGACGAAATCCCGAGCAGGAACAGGCCCAGTGCCCAGAACTCGATGTTGAGGCCCGGCGAAAACTGCGACGCCGTTAGAGGAGCGTACCCGAACCATCCGGCGTTGGGCGCCGCGCCGATAAGGAAGCTGGAGTTCATGAACAGCCCGCCGAAAAGCAGGAGCCAATAGCCAAAGGCGTTCAGGCGCGGAAAGGCCATGTCGCGCGCACCGATCATCAGCGGCACCAGGTAGTTGCCGATCCCGGCCAGCATTGGCATCAGGAACAGAAACACCATCGTCGTGCCGTGCATAGTGAACACCTGGTTATACGCCTCCGGACTCAGCAAGGTGTTCCCGGGCGTGGCCAACTGGGTGCGCATAAGCAGCGCCTCGCCGATGCCCACCAGAAAGAAGGCAAACGACGTGACCATATACATAATGCCGATGTGCTTATGATCGGTCGTGGTGATCCACTCGAAGACGCGCGAGCGCGAACCGCTGCTTCTGTCAGGATGGCCCGCGTGTTTTCCCCCATCGCCCGGGTTTTGCTCGGAATGATATGCGCTCACGAACACCTCAACTCCTAGTCGCGATTCTCGCGCTCTGCCAGCAGGTAAGATACCAAATCCTGGACCACCTCCGGGCTCAGGCGCAGGTTGGGCATCTGGGTTCCTGGCTTGATGGCCTGCGGGTCCGCCAGCCAGGCGGCCAGGTTTCCGGGGTTGTTTTCCAGCGCAACGGCGCCGATGGTGCGTCGGCCGGCGAAGTGGGTCAGGTTTGGCCCGATCTTCCCCTGCGCCGCGGTTCCGGCGATGGCGTGGCAGCCGTTGCAGCCCCTGCCGAAGAACGCCTCCGCCCCTCGCACGGCAGGCCCCTCTCTAGGCGTCCTAGCCGGCTCTTGCACTTTTTTTGCCCATTCCTCGAAATCCTCCTCCGACTGTACGACGACGAGGAAGCCCATGTTGGCGTGCTGTGCGCCGCAGAACTCCGCGCACCAGCCGCGATAGACACCGAGAACGCCGGCCGTGAACTGGATGAGGTTCGTATGGCCGGGCACGGCGTCGATCTTGCCGGCCAAATCGGGTGACCAGAAGCTATGAATGACGTCCACGGCAAGAACCTCGATCTCGACGGGCCGACCGACCGGTACGTGGATATCGGTAGCCGTGGTGAAGCCGAGGTCCGGGTACTGGATCTCCCACCACCACTGGTGGCCGATGACTTTCACGCGCAGGGCATCGGCAGGCCGCTCCGTCACGGCGGCCATAGTCGAGGCCATCGCCACGAAGACGGCGGCCAATATGAAGACGGGCACCAGTGTCCACAGTGTCTCGAGCCGAAGGTTGCCGTGGATTTGATCGGGCTCGGGGGCGCCCGGCCTGTGCCGAAAGCGCACGATGGCGACGATCAACAACGCTTCGACGGCGAGGAAAACCGCCCCGGCGATGGCGACCAACAGCCAGAAAAAGGCGGCGATCTTGCTGGCACCGGGCGAGGCGGGCGCCAGGACGTAGTACGAGCCGGAGCAACCGGACAGAGCCGGCGAGAGGAGAATCGTCCATAGGGCGAAAAAAAGCGGTGCCGACCGGCGTAAATGGAGCCTACGAAGCGAAGGCACTATTATCTCCTCAGCGCATGCTGCCTGAGTAAATTATACTATGCAGTGGGGGTAGCGGCAAGCCGGTTTGGCGGGGCCAGATGTAGCCGTCCGCCTCAGGCGGACGCGGGCCCTTGCTGTACCGGGGATGGGGGGAAGATTAGCTTTCTATTGGCTACGCCCACGATGATTGCCGCGTCTCGGCACACGAACAGGCACGCGCACCCTGAAGGGTACGGCTACCGGGTGGGGGCGGCGCGTCGGGGCCCTCG
Organism: Chloroflexota bacterium; assembly: GCA_016210495.1. Next base: position 42,302 of record JACQUC010000145.1, on the reverse strand, counting down.
CGTCGGGGCCCGCGTCGCGGGCACGGCGTCCAGGCGACGCAGATGATGCACGCGCTAGTGGTTCGACGCAAGAATCTCCTCGGTGGCTCGTACTTCCTCCGGCGTAAGCCGCCAACTCGCCGCCGCGACGTTCGCCGCCACCTGCTCCGGCTTGGTCGCGCCGGCGATAACCGAGGGCACCTCCGGATGGGCGAGCAGCCACGCTATGGCAAGCTCGGCGATCGTATGACCCTGGGCGCGCGCGAAGGCGTCGAGCGCGGCCACCAGCGCGAAGTTGCGCTCGTTGAAGGACTGTCTGACGATGGGGTGGTCGTGCGAGCCCCGCGTGCCCGCCGGGGCCGGCTCTCCCGCCCGATACTTGCCGGTCAGGAGTCCGCCAGACAATGGATAGAAGGGCACAAGGCCCATGCCGTGCGCCCGACAGAATGGCAGCAGCTCGGACTCGACCGCTCGATCCAGCAGGCTGTACCCGTTCTGGGTGACCATCGGTGGCCGGAAGCCATGCCGCTCCGAGACCCAGAGGATCTCGCAGGCCTGCCAGGCGGGGTAATTGGAGATGCCCACATAGCGTACCTTGCCCTGGCGCACCAGATCGTCGAAGGCGCGCAGCGTCTCGGCGGGTGGCGTCAGAGGGTCCGGGCGGTGCAGGTAATACACGTCGATGTAGTCGGTGCCCAGGCGTCGCAGGCTCGCCTCGCAGCAGGCGATGACGCGTCTGTAGGAGAGGCCCCCATCGTTGGGGCCCGGGCCGAGAGGACAGCCGACCTTGGTTGCCAGCACAACTTCCTGGCGGCGTGCCGCGATGGCCTTGCCCACGAACCGCTCCGAGACCGTCCCGGCGTACATGTCGGCAGTATCCAGGTGGTTCACGCCGAGATCGAGCGCGCGGTGGATCACCCCCGCCGTCTGCGCCTCGTCGCAGAACTTCCCGAAGTTATTGCCCCCAAGGCCAACCTCCGAAACACGAAGGCCGGATGTCCCAAGCTTGCGGTATTCCATTGCTTATGATCCTCCTGCTTCAACGCTATATGAAAACGCTAGAGTCGATCAGTTGCGCCAATCGGGCGCCTCCGCTCGTGGTTGAGAAGCCTGTGCCGCCTCCAGGTCGTCGGCGAAACTGTCGCCTGGGAGAGCAATGTCGCCCAAGCGCTTCGCCACCTCGCGCGCCGTGACTCCTGGTACCGGACCGGCGGGCGCTAAGACGGCAATTGCGTCGCCGTTGTGCTCGATCACAAACTTCTCTCCACGATACAGCACACGGTTCGGGATATCGGATAAGCCTTCTGATAGTTCGGTGGCCGTTATCTTGGTTTCCAACCCGTCCCTCTTGATGCGGTGTCGAGAGCATGATAGTCTTGGAGGCGAGCCAAGTCAACAGCAACGTCGCCAAATATCCAGACCCGCTAGGTAGTGGAATCGGGCGGTCGCTTCAAGGATTAGCGGTTTGGAAGTCGCCAATGGCGATCTGCTATTTGTGGGCCACCAAGCGGGCAGTTTGATCGTCGGGTGTCGGTGGAACGGAGGTCAGAAGCCTTGTCGAAATTGAAGACCTCCGGTGCATTGGCGGTCGTGGGAAGCATTGTTCTGACCGCCTATCTGTTCGTGATCAGGCCCTGGCAGCTAAGGTGGGGTGCGACCGACGAAGAGGTCGCGCGGGTGATGCCGGGCGATAGCGTTGTGAAGGATCCGACGTTCAACGCGACGCGCGCCGTGACGGTTGCCGCGCGACCGGAGGACATCTGGCCGTGGCTGGTACAGATTGGCTTTGGGCGTGCCGGTTGGTACAGCTATGACTGGATCGACAACTTCGGACGGCCCAGCGCCGGCCGCATTATTCCGGAGCTGCAAGGGCTGAAGGTCGGTGACCTGGTGCCCCTTGGCCCAGGTGATGTGGCGGGATTCTGGGTCAAGGCTCTGGAACCCAACCGCTGGATGCTGTGGGGCGACAAGAAGGGCGAGGTGACCTGGTTCTGGGGCCTGTATCCCCAGGAGGACGGGAGCACGCGTCTGATTGCCAGGGTACGCATGCAATACAACTGGGCTTCGCTAGGGATGCTTTTCAACATTCCCGTGGACGTCGGCGACATCGTGATGATGCGCAAATGCTTGCTCGGCATCAAGGAGCGCGCCGAGGCTGTCGCGCAACAATCGCGCCAGGGGCGCTAGGTCGACGCGCATAACCTCGATCGGTATGCCGGTGAAGTCGAAGAGCTCCAGCACCTCCTCGTCGGAGAACTGGCTGACGCCGGCGTCCAGAAGAATGATGCGCTCGTAGAGGCCGAAATTCTGGCGCGCGTCCACGCCATCCCAGCCCAGCCTCTTCACCAGCGCGCGCTTCCAGTGTCGCAGCCAGGCGGGAATTGTGTAGAACGTGTTCCCGGCGCGGTCGACCTCCTTACGGCGCGCTCCCAGGATGGCGTCGAAGCAGTCGTTTACGGCCAGGCGTCGGGCCGGGAAACGCGCAATGATCTCGTCGACGTCGCGATGACACAGGCCGATCAGGACCACCGCGTCATCGGCGACCTCAAGAGCCCTCTCCAGCGCCCGTACCAGTTGTCTTTCCAGCGCATCGGCCTCGATGCAAGGCGCCGGGGCAAGGTAGAAGACCGGAACGTCCAGGCCCTCCCGTTTCAGGGCGGCCTCGACCTCGTCCTTCAGAATCCCGCAGCTTATCAGGGCTTTGCGCCGCGTTTGCACCGAACGAGGTTTGCCGTCATTTGCCATCAGCTCGTCCGCCATAGCCAGTTGTTCCTGCGCTAACGGCCACTGTTGTGGCCAGAAGTTGTTCGTTCTCCTAATGATAACCCAACAATGATTGTCCTGCAAAACAACGTTCAATCCGGCCACCTGGCCAGGGCAAAATCGGCCTTTTGGTCATAGCTAATGGACTGTTTAGTGGTGTATCATTGTGCAATACAGTTGACGCGAAGGAATCTCGCGGTGGAGATTCGGAAATGGTGTCCCGACCATCTCATGGACCGACTGCCGTGTTGAAGTGCTGGTCGGGGGCGGATTGTAAGCCGCCTCTGCCGGTGGAGCTGCGGCACGCAACCAAAGTCTATCCCGGCAACGTCCGCGCGCTGCACGACGTTACCCTGCGGGTGGAGGAAGGGGACCGAGCCTGCCTCCTGGGGCCCAACGGCGCTGGGAAAACGACGGTTATCAGATTGCTCAATGGCGCTCTGGCACCGACGAGGGGCGAGGTGCTCCTCTTCGGTGAGCCTAGCGGCAGTGCTGGCTTCCTTGGCGCAAAGCGACGGTCTGGTGTCGTCCCTCAAGCGCCCGGAATGTATGAGGACCTCACTGCCGCCGAGTACCTCGAGCTGGTGCGCCGCCTGTACGGCCGAGGCGACCTGAGCTCGATTGCGGAACCTTTCGGGCTAACCCCATTTCTTCATCGTCGGCTTGCCCAGCTCTCCGGCGGCTTCCAGCGTCGGGTCACGCTGGCCGCGGCGCTACTCGCGGAGCCAGATCTGCTCCTACTCGACGAGCCCACCGCAGGCCTGGATCCCATCGCCGCACGCGACACGCACGAGTTCCTCCGCCGAATGATGGAAAGCCGAACAACACTCCTCTGCACCCACAACCTTGCGGAGGCGGAAGCGCTTTGCAACAGCGTCATCATCCTGCGGGCTGGGAAGGTTCTGCTTCACGAGAAGATCGATGCGCTGCGACGGCGTTTTCCGCGCCGCGTGTTTCTTGCCGCGCGGCAGGGCCCCGATGCGCTTGCCACGCAGATCCTCCGCATGGGCAGAGCTATTGGAACCGATCAGCAAGGTGTCTGGATAACGGTAACCGAGCCGGAGCTGGAGCTGCCCGCTCTGCTGCGCGAGCTGCTCATCTCAGGGCTGGATGTGTATGAGAGCCATGTGGTTGAACCGAGCCTGGAGGGTATGTTCTTGGAGTTGATGCAGGAGGCTGACCAGTGAACGCCGCAATCGCCGCTCTCCTCTGGAAAGAGACACGACAGATTCCGCGCAAGCGCTCGGCCGTGATCAGCGCCGTGCTCTTCCCGCTGCTGTTCTTTGTCGCGTTGCCGCTGGGGAACATCGTTGGCATCCGCGCTGCCGCCGTGAGTGCGCCGGTGGGGCCGAATGCGCCGGCAGGCTTTGGGAATATCGCCGGGGACCCTATCCTGATGATGCGCGATTTCATGCTCCCACTCTTCATTACGCTCGGCGGGCTGGTGATTCCCTCGATCGCGGCCACCTATACGATCATTGGCGAGCGGGAACGGCGCACGCTCGAGCTGCTGGTTGCCCTGCCGGTGTCGCTTGCGCAAATCGTCTTTGCCAAGCTGATCGCCGTGCTGCTGCTCGCCACGGGAATCGCCGTGCCGCTCTTTCTGACCGATGCCTTGGTTATGATCGCGCTCGGCATCGCCTCGCCTGTCGATGCGCTTGGGCTGCTATTCCTGCTCGTCGCCGCACTCGTCTACTCCACGTCCAGCGCGCTGGTCGTCGCCCTCATCGCCGCCGATTTTCGCACTGCGAACAACGTCAATGGCGCGCTTCTCGGCCCGACAATCCTGCTGGTGATGGCTGCTATGGCGCTGCTGCCCGGCGGGGTGCTTCGCTCGGTAGTGCTCGGCGTCGCCTTCCTCGCCGTCGCCACCATCCTTACGGCCGTCGCCCTCCGAGTCCTCACCCTCGAGCGGTTCCTGAGGTAGGGGGGCGATGCGTCTCTCGACCCCAAAGGCGATGTCGAGGCTGGACGACCACCTTCCATTTGATTGAGCTGGCGTGATGAGGCAAGAAAAGCCTCGCACATCTCTCATTTGACCATTATTGATCTCAGCCACCGGACAAGTGCAGAACCACTGCTTACGTTGCGATACACCCATTTGAGAGCCTTAACTTCGTCATCGTACGACTCTCCGGACCCTTTCTTACGGGAGATCTCGTCCTTTCCTGTGGCTACAACCGCGTCTGCGTATGATTCGAGAACATCTCGATGCTCGATCTCAGACCTAGCTTCTAAGCTTCGCAAAATGTAGATCCACAAGTGTTCACAAACGTGCATAGGGTGCGCATAACGAGGCGCGTCCGCCTCCTGGTCAGATCGAAGAGAATCAAAGAACCTGGACCAACACTTCTGGGCATTCGCAAAGTGGCCCTCGACCAGATACCACTGGCCCAAGTGGGCGTAACATCGGTAATTCCTTCTCCGACCACCCTGTTGATAGTAGTCAAGCGCCCGGTCAGTATCTACCCGAGCGCCGTCACCCAGCATAAACATGGTTCCCAGCCACTCGCAGGCCTCAGGGGAGCCCAATTTGGCCGCCTGCTTGAAGAGCCTCAGCGCTTGACGGTGATCCTCTAGGGTATCATCTTCTCCAAAGAAGTGGGCATAAGCCTGATCCATCAGTTCTGACCAGGGAAAAACCTCTTCCTCTTCCCGTTCGTCTTCATTGCCAAAGTCTTCTTCGTCCTCTTCCACTTCGTCGTTGGCTTCGTCTTCATTGTTTTCAACGTCATCATCCGGGGCGAGCGAGTTAGAAGCCTTCCTCTCCCTTCTCACAGGCTCTGCACGGTGATATCCACGTGAGTCCGGGTGTGAGGACCCTGGCTTGCCAGGAGCACTGACTATTGCCTTGACCACAAGGGACGTGGGAGCATTGAAGAACTCGCGATTGGGTGCTACGCGATATCCACGCGATTCCAGGAAGGAGTGGATAAACTGTTCGGCAGCATCGCAATCGTCAAAGAACTCGTGGTAGGCCACGATGAAGGGTGTAGCCACACCCGTCGCACCCGATAGTTGACCAGCCCTGCTGTCCGGGTCACGAATCGTCTTACCCACTTTAACGAGACCAGGCATAGACGAGTTCACAAGAACGTAGATGAACCCTGGATTGCCCACCCGACTCCCCTCCCGATTTCTCCGAGCGCACAAGAGACAGCCACATCGCGCGGAAGTAGTCTAGCATTAGAGAGGGCGAGCGTCAATCTAGCTTTGTCTCAGGCCAGCACGCACCGTCGAAATCGCTGGGCGCATGCCCGGTCTGGCTCTTCTCGTGATAGATAGCAGGGGGAATCTACCTGCGGTGGCCGGCCCTATTCGTAAGCACGAATTTGGATTCTGTCCCCACTAACGATGGCCGATGAACGGCAGTGAGCCAGCAGGTCAAGAGCTTAATAGACTGGAATTCGAGTTCCAGCAGCTTCACGCTCAGCCACCGAAATGTTGGGATCAACCACAATCCGGTCTTTCATAAGGTTCATCTTTCTACGCCGAATCAAGCTGCTAGCGGGACAGACCAGCCAGGTATCCGGTCCACTATTTGCGGAAGCGACGGGATTCGCATGGGCGATAGGTATCCTACTGGATTTCGACTTTGGCCCCAAGACGGTAACCGATCACAGCGACAATACCCTTCCACCACGAATGGCTTGAACAAGCAACGCAATACAGGAAAGGATGTTCTAGCTTTTGCTAGACCATTGACCCGCGTCGGCTGAACCTCGGCAATTTGCACCAGAGAGTTCGCGTTCGCCGTTCGATGATCTCGTTAGGTACAGAATGGATCTTATCCTGGGCAACTACCCTCTAGCGCAGCGAAGCGTTCACCACTAGCGCTCTTACGATCACTCCCCCCTTAGATAGTTCGGCAGCCTGCGAATCTAGTTGCTGTTGAAGTAGGCCACGGCAGCTATGGCTGACTGCTTGCGCCTTCCTGTTGTCTCTATCGTCCCAGACAAGGCAATTGAACCATCCCACAAGATACAGCCCATGCTGGCACTGGTTGTCCTTTAGATAGCGGTCAACGAGCTGCGTCTCCATCGCCCCAAGAAGATCTGAGTTCCAGCAACCCTTGGCCTCAAGCACGACGCTGACGGAGTCATGGACGGAACCCTGAGGCGAATTCACTATGGCCTGGACGAGGATATCCGTCCGCTCTCCGGGGGCCGCTCCTTGACCGCGACGAATCACAACCTCTCGATTGACGACAACTCCCCTCTGCCTGATGTCATCGTCCAAGTGCCTCTTTACTTTGTCGGAGAACCGGCCCTCATCCTTCGGTCTGTAGGCTTTTGTATCAACCTGATAATCCCACAGGTCGATCGCCGCTGGCGTTTCGCCTTGCAGCTTGCTCTCCAGGTGCCCAAGAGACTCAAGGAGCAATTCTAAGAGCTGCTCGCTGCTTTGAACTAGGCGTACTCTCTGGTTTCTCGCTAGGCTCAAGATGTCCTTGGGCGACGGCGGCAGCCAAGTCTGCCTACGTGCGATGGCGCGAGCTTCGGCCAACGTCCATTTCAACAAAGTCAACTCGGGCAGTTGATCAGCGATCCTACGTATAGTCTCGCAAGCGCTCTCGGTTCCTCTTTCCTGGAGGTTACGCAAGATGGCGTCCCTCCAATGAGCAACGCTTTCTCTAGGCCCGATACAATGGGCGTCATCGAATCTCGGGTCCTCAGAGTGGGGGAACTCCCGGGCTAGCCAAACATACAAGTCTCCCGCTTCCGATTCGGTCAGCAGACGTGTTGCCTTGGCTGCCCTGTCTTCTGCACCATAAGCCACCGCCAACGTTACTTCTCGACCAAACGCCGGCTCTTGCTGCAATGCTCGCCACACTACCGGCCAGCCATCACTCGCGGGAGACGTTGCGAGCACCCGTGCTGCAACGAGAGCTCTAGATCGCGCGTCACCCTCGGCCGGAAGCGGCAGAGCAATAAGTGATTCTGCCCACGACTTGGCTCCGGCACAATTGTGATCGAGGAGCGTCGCCAGCAAGGACCTCATACACTCTGGCTTCAGCCTGGAATCCTTTGCCTTATTCAGGATAGCGCTGGCCAGCCGACCATCCCAGCATGACTCTACCTTCCGAGTGATGAAGATATGGTCCAGCGCTGCGTTCTCTTTATCTATTGTGGTAACTAGGGTTTCGATGATCTCTGACGGCGCGTGGTCATATGCTATTCGAACGAGCTCGCGATCCAACTCGTCACCCTCATCGCCAGACAATAGCGGATACGTGAGTATGATAGGCGCCCATCTTCTCCAAATGTCTGCTTCTAGCCCAGAGACAAAGGCTTTGTCTTCTCCTAACAGCAGTCGAAGCGCACGGTAACCTGCCAACGCCGGGCGATGTAAGGTGTTCGTCCCCAACCATTCTTTCGTGCGAGGGTCCCACTCCATTGTATAGCGTCTGGCGGCCTCAGTAATCCTAAGCCTTGTCGAAGCGTCTGCTGCCTTCCATCCAGGACTCGTGGCTAAATCTGGGTCGAAATCATTGGGGAGCGAATCGCTGCCATCGGGTTCAAGCATCAGCACCATGTTCAGTTGCCACCATGCCTCCAGGTTACTGGCCTCAAGCACCTCTAAGAGACGGGCAAGCTGATCTGACGGTTTCGGATGCAACACGGGACGATCCCGATGTCCAGACTCCCATTCTTGTTGCTCAAGGTAATCCGTCTTCATTCTTTGCGCTTCGGGAGAATCCAGGCGCACCGATTTGAAGCGCCAACCTACTGCATCGGCAAGGATTGGGTCATCCTGGCTAGCGAGGAAAACAGCATCCAACTGATCGAAACTACACCGATCGAGAACTCTGTTTATCACTTGTGCCAAGAGTTCTTTCGTAGGTTGTGATTCAGCGTTGTGCAAATGGTCCAGCAGCCAACTCACATCGCGTCTTTGAATCAGCAGGACAGGCGAATGCACGAGAAGTACTGCGCCTCTCGTGGGGTCCGAGAGCATTGGAAGCAAAGCCTCGAGCACACGTCGCCTTCTTTCATCATTGGCATCTACACCGCTGCAAAATCGCGCGAACTCTTCATCCATGAAATACCAGTCAAACTGTTCCAACCTCGATAGCAGGGCTTTGGCAAAGGTCGCCAGCGTGCCTGGCGACTCCAGTTGATCCCATGCCTTTAGCATTAGAGCACTAATCAGCTTGCGGAATGGTATGGGCAAGTTGTGACTTGCTCGTTGATTCGCAACCCAATCAAGCGCCACCGTTAGCTTGATCGAGAGGGTACTTTTCGGAAGGTCTACGGCCACAAATATGTAATAGGCACCGACAAGTGCCTCACGCTTAGGAAGCGTGAGAACAGAAAAAAGCTCCTCCGTGCTCATCAGGCCAGGCCACAGTGCCTGCAATGCACAACCCTTTAACTCGTCATCCGGGTCGTCTACACCTTCATTCGTGATCAGTATTCTTAGCCGGGCACGAGTCTCATCACCACCAATGCGGCCTGTGGTACGTGCAGCCTTAACGCGAATTGGCAAAGGCTGCGCCGTGTCCAGGGCGACGTTAGCGATGTCTTCCTGAAGAGCGCGTAGTCGACAGGCTTCAGCGATGTCAATGGCCACTCTTCGCACGATAATGCCTTTGCTCGTATCGCGAATATAGGGGCGAAGCTGCTCGACTAGACCGGGATGAAGGAGCCTCGCGTAACGTGAGCGGTCATCAAGACTGTCCGGTTGCCTGTCCTGCTCAAATAGCTGTAGCAGATTCTCCACCAAAGCGGCTCGATCCTGAACATCGGCTGAAGCCACATCACTTCGCAGGAGTACCACTGGATCGAACGTCATCACCTGCCTGAAAATATCGGGGACCATTGTCGCAAGCCAGCCTGACGTTTCGTGCAGTTGTGGGATCAACTTCCCCTCTGCGTCACCAGGATGGCGGATAAGGCTGATAATTTGTGGGATCGTCATCCCACGTTGCACAAGATACCTCGCGGCGAGGAATTCGGCGTAGGTCTGGTGCGCCCACCCCATTCGACTCGGCCCGCGGGAAGAAAACAGCCCAGTCGCAATCGCGTCCCTGACGGCAGCCTCGTCCACGGGGAATTCGTTCCCGTGGGCCACCTCTGCTAGGCCGCACAATGATTCATTGGTCACATCCTCGTCAGGTACATCGCCACGATCAGCAGCAGTCCAGATGGCGAAGCGATTGGCGAACATGGTGATTGCCGCAGTGCGGGAAGCAACCTCAAGGCGCTGCTCGCCTGATAAGGTCCCCGTGAGTCGGGAGGCACGCCGACTATCATTAGTCTCCTCGCAGAGAAGGCGGCATCCGTCCAGATATAGGTCTGTCTGCGTCTGGGGAAAGCTACCCGTCTTCCGGTACGTGTTTAGAAGGAACTGCAGCGTGACTGGCTTGATGGCCAGCGGGGCGACCTCCATTCGAGCCACTTCGCCCAAGAACGCGTCATAATTCAAAGCATTCGCTCTTGCCGCCTCGACCACATCAAGCTCGCGCAGCGGTGCCAGTTCATAGACTTGCAGAGCATCGCTGGCCCATAGGTGCTTCAGCCCATTCTCCAGGACACTTGGCCAATCAGCCGTGCGGCAAGCGATGCGGATCCAAAGCCGCTCCAGAGGGTACTTACGAAGTTCATCAACCAACAGCACCGCCAAGGTGCTGATGCGCAGCAAGCACTCATCTAAGCTGTCGAGGAAAAGATGCAACTGGTGCGAGCCCTCCACCCAGGCGCGAAAAGCCTCGTTCCCAAAGAGCTCTTGGCACAGCCTGCCATCAGTCTGAAAAGCCCTAAGATCGATCCAGAGGGTCTGTCCGCCGGCTTCAGCCACCTGAGAATCGATTAGGGCCCTCTCCATCCTCATCGTCTCAGACTTGCCAATACCTGGTTCGCCAAGCAGGACTAAGCATTGGGAACTAGCAATGGACTCGAACGGTACCAGATCGGGATTGTACAAGTTTCCCCTTTTCGAATCTGGATCGTACAGATAGCCCCGTTCAGATAGCCTGAAGCTACCCGACCGTGGACACCAGTATCGTTTCCAATTGTAATGCTGTCCTGCCACCAACTGCCCCCACAGAAATAGAACCGGCGTCTTTCAAGAGTCCAGTGCCCTGCAGTCTATGAATTGGAATTCGCACCCAAATTCACAAGGTTCGTGCCAAAAGCCGGGGAACCAGAAATATCCCCTCCCAAGCCCTACCTTGCCGTCTTGGTTCGTACATCAACGCATTGATCTCCGGCTGAATAGAGCACGAAGCTCTGTAACCGAAGCAATTTTACCATAAGCAATGCCTGCGATGAATACGTGCAAGCTGATGATCCGCGGAACCTGGCGTAGAGTGTTTCGCAGGGCAATATGCTGACTTCGAAATATTGACCGAACGTGGGTTGGTGACTTTTCGGGCACGTCACCTGTTATCAGAAAACCTAACGCGTGTGAGCACACACAAAGCTAAGGAAACAGGTCTCTGATGGGGCCCGGCACGCCGAACACACCGAGCACCAAGATCTCTCACTGCACAGGCGCACATGCTGAACCAAGACAGTTTACTGATCGGCCCTCCTGTGCTAAACTCCGTGTGTCAGCTCACCTGCCGATGCCGCGGGCGGCCGCACGGGAACACAAAAAAACGCCTTAGTGCCGCCATAGTGATATGCGTCCGCACGGAATGGCGGTTGTCGCGTCGATACTGAAGGAAGACGATCCGATATGCCTGACCACAGCTACTTCGCGAACCTGATCTGGCAGATCGCCGACCTGCTGCGCGGACCCTACCGGCCCCCGCAGTACGAGCGCGTCATGCTGCCGATGACGGTGCTCCGTCGGTTCGACTGTGTCCGCATCCTCACGAAGGCCAAGGTCTTGGCGGAGCACGAGAGGGAGGCCGTCGGATGACGCGCGTCGAAGTCAAGCCGGACATGCTGCGCTGGGCATATGAGCGCGCTGGGTTGAACCCGGATGAGTTGGCGCAGCGCATTCCGCAACTGCCGGCCTGGGAGCGCGGCGAGAGGCAGCCGACGCTCAAGCAGCTCGAAGGATTTGCCAATGCAACGCACACGCCGGTTGGCTACCTGTTCCTGCCAGAGCCGCCGGTCGAGAGTGTGCCGATTCCGGATTTCCGCACCATCGCAGATGAGCGAATAAGACGCCCAAGCCCTGACCTGCTCGATACCCTGTACCTCTGCCAGCAACGCCAGGAGTGGTACCGGGGCTACGCGCGTTCCGTGGGGGAGCCGCCCCTCTCCTTCGTGGGCTCGGTGCGCGTGGAGGACGATGTCTTTCGTTCTGCAGTGCTTATTCGCCACGCCCTCGGGTTCGACGTCGAGGAGCGAAGTGTGATACCAAACTGGACCCTCGCGTTGCGCCGGTTCATCGGGCAGGCCGACGCGTTGGGAGTGCTTGTTATGGTCAGTGGCGTGGTGGGCAGCAACAGTCGGCGCAAGCTCGATCCCCGGGAGTTTCGCGGGTTCGCGCTGGCCGATGCCCTGGCCCCGCTCGTGTTCATCAACGGAGCGGACTCGAAGGCTGCACAGATGTTCACGCTGGCACACGAGCTCGTACATATTTGGCTCGGCCAGTCGGCCCTCTCCGACACGCAGGTTGCCTCGGCGCCAGAACACGTGGTTGAGCGGTGGTCCAATCAGGTTGCTGCCGAGCTGCTCGTGCCGCTGGAGGTCGTCCGCGACGAGTACCAACGCCGCGCCGACCTGCGTGCCGAGATGGAGCGCCTGGCACGCCGGTTCAAGGTTAGCAAGCTGGTCGTTCTGCGCCGTATCCACGACGCCGGCGGCCTCACGCGCGACGAGTACTGGGCGGCGTACGAGGCGGAACTCGAGCATCTGCGCGGGCTTCCGAAGGGAAGCGGCGGCGATTTCTACCTGACGCTCGGCGCCAGGACGGGCAAGCGATTTGCCCGTGCCCTGGTGGCCAGCACTTTGGAGGGACAGTCGTCCTTCACCGAGGCCTTCCGCCTGCTCGGATTCAAGAAGATGGCGACGTTCCGCGATCTTGGATTCCGTCTGGGCTTGAGTGTGTGATGGCCTACTTGCTCGACGCCAACGTCTTCATTAGCGCGAAGAACCTGCATTACGGACTCGATTTCTGCCCGGCGTTCTGGGAATGGCTCGTCGAGACCAACAAGGCTGGCAAGGTTTTCAGCATCGAGAAGGTCGGCGACGAGGTGCTGGCCCTGGCGGACGAGCTGTCGCAATGGGCCGAAGCCCGGGGCGAGGGCTTCTTCCTCCGGCCCGATGCGGCTGCGTTGCCGTCGCTGGCCGCTGTCAGCACCTGGGCGACAGGTCGGCGCTATGATCCAGCGGCTGTCAGCACGTTTCTTCAGATCGCCGACTACTATCTGGTCGCTCAGGCTCACGCGGGTGGCCACACCGTCGTCACGCACGAGATTCCTTCCACTTCGACTCGCAAGATCAAGATCCCGGATGTCTGCATAGGTCTTGGCATCAAGTGCATGACGCCCTTCGCGATGCTGCGTCGTGAGCGTGCTCGTTTCGTACTGGGGAGGAATCTATGAGCAGAACCAACGAAGCCGCCTTCGAGACCGTCATCGAATACCACCTCCTCCAGAATGGCTATGTGCCGGTCGCTCGTGAGGGGTTCGACCGCGAGCCGCGCTCGTCTACTCCACATCTAGCGCGCTTCTCGGCCCGACAGTCCTGCTGGTGATGGCTGCTATGGCGCTGCTGCCCGGCGGGGTGCTCCGCTCGGTAGTGCTCGGCGTCGCCTTCCTTGCCGTCGCCACCATCCTTACGGCCGTCGCCCTCCGAGTCCTCACCCTCGAGCGGTTCTTGCGGTAGATGGTCCGGCTCAACAGGAGACTGTCGTAATGGCTGGGTTCAAACCTGCGCCAGCTAGTGATAACAGCTGCTATGTCGAACTGTGTAGCCGGCGACTCGCCTCACGATGTAAGATCGTCACTCTATTCTGGCTTGACCCCTGCCCTGGGAACATGCCCTCCACTCAGCATCTACCCAGCCAATTTGTGGGTGATGGCAACGCACCAAGAGACCCGACGACTCAGCTTGACTGCCCAGCGCACACTCAATCGATGGCCCGCAACATGCCCCAGAAAGCAATGGGCCGGATGAACGTCCATCCCCAGACGTTTCGGCCTGGCTGAAAGTCATTGTCCAGTGAGACGATGAAGCAGCCGTAGCTTTGGGTGGCCGCGCTGATGGCTCGCTGTCCCTCCTCGTGGATGTTCACTGCCAAGGCGGTCTTGAGCACCGGGTTGTCCTTCTCGTCATCGCGGAGCGCCCCCGCGTAGTTGCCTGGGATATCCCTATCGCTCACCTGACGGCTACGACGGATGAACGGATCAAGCCAAAGACGCGTCTCGCCAACGGCATAATTGAACTTCGGCCTTGCCAGCACCCTCTCGACCTCCCCAAGAATGGCGAGGCTGGTAAAGGAATCGTAGGCGGCCCCGGCTGCCCGAATGATCTCGCGAGGTGGAGCCGGCTGCGCCGACTTGGACAATCGGGCGGCGACGAAGACGCTTGTGTCAATGACGGCAGCCAGTCCCTTCGGAGTCCATACACTGAACTCATCCGCCACTGGCTCAAGCGACCACCGTCGGCGCTCGTGCCCCGCGCCCTTGCCCACCGCTCACCTCCAGCCTCGTGCTCACGCCGAATCGTCGGTTAGCCATCCTCACGGCGAATGCCAGGCGTTCTGTCGCTGCTAGGCGTGCTGTTCCGCCCTCTCGGCCGCGATCTCCGCGAGGATGTCCTCCGTACTGATGTCCGGCGCCGACGCGGGCCGATAGGGCATCGCAGCATCCATCTCAATGGCCGATCTCAATTCCTCGGTTGCAACGTAAATGTGGCCGGTATCATCTATGCGTCCGTGGAGCAGGCCCCGCCTGACCCAGTTGCGAACCGTCTGCGGCGTAACGTGCAGTATTTGGGCAGCAACGGATGCACGCACCTCGCCGCGCTCACTACCCACGCGGAGAATGTTGCGCAGCGTCGTGCTCTCCGCAACCATACCTTGCTTCTCCATCTGTTGTGCCAGCCGGTGGATAGATTGGATTTCGCGCTTGGTCAGTACGCATGTCATAGTGCCAGGCCCTCCTTATCCTATATTCTACTGTATTTTGCAAAAAATGCAAATCCTGCGCCCATGCGCACGGGTCAGTGGGGTCTTCTTTCGGCTCGGGGTTTTGGGGGACGAACCAGAGGAATTGGCTTCCCTCTGCACTCGCCGTGTACGCTGGAACAGACACTGTATCGAGGCCTCTGCCCTCATCGTTTGGCCTCATAGCACGGATCCTCCAGCGCCTGAGGCGAGAGGTC
This sequence comes from Chloroflexota bacterium, assembly GCA_016210495.1. The sequence continues at coordinate 27,273 of JACQUC010000145.1, read as the reverse complement.
CGGCGGCGCAATCGAGCCGCCCTCCATGTAGACTATCGTCAGCCCGTCGAACCATTTGCGCAGGTTCCACGTGGCGTCGAACAGGCCCAGGTTGATCTTATAGGGCCGTGCATCCTCCAGGCCGAGAAACGTGATCTTGAAGCGCACGGCGCCGTTGGGACCGAAAGCGGTCTCCCGCTCGACCAACGTTCGGTATGACTGGTTTCCTAGCTCCTGGAGGAAGAACTGTAGCCTGTAGTCGCCGCCGTCACGGATCTGGACCTCGACCTCCAGGCTCAACCGATCGCCTGAGCCGGCGAGCTGGCGGATGAAGGCGGTGTAAGGCAGGGGCAGCAGTGGCGCACCTGGCTCGGGCAGCGGGCCGCGACCCACGTTCACCTGTCGCCAGTTATCGCGCATCCACGCGACATAGCGCTCTGAAACCTCATTGAACTGGCCGTAGTGGTCACCGCCCCAGTAGCTCCAGCCGAAAGCGCCAGCGTAGCCCTGGTGCTTGGCGATCTCGAGCACCTGCTCCAGGTCGTAATACTTGCTCTCTGCCACCGGGAACTCGCCGATGACCACCGGACGGTCGACGCCGTGGGCGCTGGCGGGCTGGTCGAGCGGATCGTAGGGCTCAAGCCAGTCGTACCAACTGAAGGTGTAGTAGTCGAGATCGAGGCCGCGCCACGCGCGCATGTGGCGCGCACGATTGGACTCGACGGTCGCCAGCGCGCCGCTGTAGAAGTGGACCGCCTGGGCGATGTCTTTGATCAGGGCACGGGCTCCTGCCAGAGGCACTTTGACGCGGCCGTCCTCGTCGGGATTCAGCTCCACGATACCCCATTCTGGCTCGGCGATGATCTCGTAAGCCAGTACGCGGGGATTTCGCCCGACGTGGCGAAGGAAGGGGATCACCGCTTCCTGAACGAGAGATCGGCGCTTGCCCGCATCGGCAAGCACGTCCGCGTGTCCCCCAAAACGAACCCCCTCCCTCTCACAGCCCGAGATCCACAAGCCGCTGGAAAACAGCGTGAACACCAGGTAGATATCGTATTTCTCGGCAATTTCTAGAGCAGCGTCGACGTCTTCGAAGAACATGTCGTCCAGGCCGGTGACGTATCCTTGCTCGTCGAACTCGGGGCTGTAGCGGCCGTCGTTGAAGATACGCCACTTCACGACGCGCACGCCGCGGGCAGCCATGTTAGCGAAGTCTGTTTCCACCTCGGCGCGGGTGGTGGGTGCGCTGATTCCCGAATGCCCCCAGGCGCCAGTGCCAAAGTCCTGATACGTGCGCCACGGGTAGTTGACGCCGGCCAGAAAATAAGGATCGCCTGCCACGAGGACGCGATCGCGCGGCACAGCATTAAGAGGAACCACCGCACCGGTCAGGAGTACGATCACGGCAAAGCTAGCCACGATGGGCCCGAGCCGTCTGATGTTGCGCGACGTCATCCTCACACCCTCGAGGAACCGAATCGCAAGTGCTGTGCCAGCGCGGCGAGTCGTGCTCGCGACCCCCAATGAATTTCGTGGTATAATTCTTGTCGAGCTGAGGGTTGTTGAAATGGCAAAACGGCGTATTCTGGTAGTGGACGACGATCCTAGAGCGGCCGATCTGGCGCGCATATGCCTGGAACGTGAGGGCTACGAGGTCTTGACAGCCTACGATGGGCACACAGGCTTGGAGCTCGCTCGGACGGCTGCGCCTGACCTGGCGGTCCTCGACCTGATGCTTCCGGGCATTAGCGGTCTGGATATCTGCCGACTTTTGCGGGAAGAGTCCCAAATGCCCATCATCATGCTGACGGCACGGTCGACGGAAGACGACAAGTCGCTGGGACTGGGCTTGGGCGCCGACGATTACGTCGCCAAGCCCTTGAGCCCCAGGGAGCTGGTCGCCAGAGTAGGCGCTGTGCTGCGCCGATTGGAGGAGAGAGTCGACGAGACCGACGAAGATATCTCTCGGGGGCCGCTCACCCTGAGCTTTCGACGGCGGGAAGTCCTCGTGTCTGGGCGGAAAGTAACGCTAACCGCTAGTGAGTTTCGTCTTCTAGCCGTGCTGGCACGTGAGCCGGGACGGGCGTTCACTCGCCACGAGCTGCTGGAAAGGGTTCTCGGCGCTGACTTCGAGGGGTCGGAGCGTGATGTCGACCTTCATCTGGAGAACGCGTGTCGCAAGCTGGGTTTTGGCTCGACTGGCCCGATCAAGTCCATCTACGGGTTGGGCTACGTGTTCGAGGAGGCCTAATGTGCTAGAGGCGCTTTGGGTTCGATTGCTGTTGGCCTTCACCGCCGTGCTTGGTATCGCCGTGGCTACGATCGCCATCTTTGCCAACCTGACGATGACCAGCGAGTTTCGGGACTATGAGAGCGAGGCCTCCGCGATGCTCAACGAGCGCGTGAGTCGCATCGCCGGCCGCGTCTACCGAGAGCAGGGTTGGCCGGGTGTTGCTACTTATGCGCAGAGGACGGCGGAGGCCGTCGACCTCCAGATCGTGGTGGTAGACCAGCAGGACTCGGTGGTAGTCGATACGGAAAGGGTGCTGGCGGGGGGTCCAATGCCTCGGAACGCCCGTATCAGGACCGCTCCCTCGTTGCTTATTGGCGATGCCGCGGGCGCGACTATCGGGACGATCTATTTGAGGCCGAAGGGTCAAGATCGTGCAGAGGCCTTCTTGGCCGATGTGCATCGCGCGATACTGCTGGGCGCAGGACTTGGCGTGTTCGTGGCCTTCGTGGTGAGCCTGCTGCTCGCTCGCCGCATGGTCGCCCCTATCCAACAACTGACCGGTGCTGTGCAGAAGTTGCGGGAGGGTGACCTGAGCCAGCGAGTAAAGAGCCCGGGTGGTGGCGAGGTTGGTAAGCTCTCCGAAGCCTTCAATACGATGGCAGTTAGATTGGATCTGGCGCAGCGCCTGCGACGGAATATGGTGGCCGATGTCGCCCACGAGCTGCGCACTCCGCTTCACAACGTTCTCGGCTACCTGGAGTTGGTTCGCGACAAGGCTACCGAGCCCACGCCGGATGTGATTGCTGCTATTCACGACGAAGCCTCCGTCCTGAAGCGCCTGGTCGACGACCTGCAACAGTTGGCATTAGTCGAATCGGGCCAGTTGCAGTTGTCGCGCCGGCCGACGTCGGTGTCAGCTCTGCTTCAGCAAGCGGTCGCTGTCGTAGAGCCGGAGGTTGGCTCAAAAGACGTCGATGTCGCCGTCGAGGCAAGCTCTGATCTACCGGACGTCTGGGTGGATGAAACACGCATCGGCCAGGTGGTGCGCAACCTGCTGAGCAATGCGATCGCTCACACCACCGCCGGTGGTCGCATCACCCTATCGGCCAAATACCTGGGTGGGGTGGCGAAGGCTGTGGAGATAGCCGTCGCGGATACCGGACCGGGCATCTCTTCCGGAGATCTCCCTTACGTCTTCGAGCGATTCTATCGCGCCGACGCGTCGCGAGCACGCGTCTCCGGCGGAGCTGGGCTCGGCCTCACCATTGCCAAGCAACTGGTCGAGGCGCATGGCGGCAGCATGCGGGCCGAGAGCGAGCCTGGTAGAGGCGCCTGTTTCCGCCTGACGCTGCCCACCGTGCCGCTACCGGCGGTCAGCGCGGGCAAGAATGTGCCGAGGGGCTAAGTGCAACGTGCAAGACTGATCCTCAACCCGATACCGTGGGCGCAGCGGGCCTGGAACAAGCTGCCAGAGGTCGTGAACCTGCTCGAAGAGGCGGGAATCAGGGTCGATCTCTCCTTCACGAAAATCACTGAGGCCCTGACCCTGTCGGTCCGGCAGGCTGTGGAAGAGGGTTACAGCCTGGTGATCGTCGGTGGTGGCGACGGGACGGTTAGCGAGGTGGCCGGCGGGCTCGTAGGGACCGGTATGCCCCTCGGCATCCTTCCTTTTGGAACCTTCAATAATGTTGCTCACAGCCTGGGCTTGCCCTTGGACCTGGCCGAGGCTGCATCGAATATCGCTCAGGCCAACACCGTGGACATCGACGTGGGCGTCGTCGGCAGGAGGTCCTTCACTCCATCCCAATTTGAAGGAGTGAGGGACACGTTCTTCTTCGAGGCGGCAGGCGTAGGGTTGGATGCTTCCGTCTTCCCCATCGGCGAGGAGATCAAGGGTGGTCACTACGAGAAGGTACTGGAGGGGGCGATGAAGTTCCTTGGCCACCGCAAGGCCAATTTCACTCTCGTTCTCGATGGCAAACAGGTCAAGGTGCGATCCCCCATGGTCGTGGTGGCTAACGGTCCTTACTATGGAGCCGGCTTCACGGTGGCTCCCCAGGCCGACCTCAGCGATGGCACGTTGGACGTCATCTGTTTCGACTGTAGCAAGACGGAGATGGTTCGCCAATTCGCCCTCAGCGCGCGAAACAGATCTCACACGGAGCTTTGTCTCCTGCCGTATCGCGCTCGGGAAATCACTATTGTGCCGGAGCTACCCCTGCCCGCGCACGCCGACGGCAAGCCCATAGGTAACGCGCCCATCACCTGCCGAGTTCTTCCGAGGGCGTTGCGGGTGATCGTCCCGCCTGGGCGAAGGCCTGGACAGCAAGCGTTGGCTGGCGGCCAAGCGCAAGACGGCCAGAAGTGAAACAGAAACCATCCAACACGAAGATACGACAACCGCGAAGAACGCAAAGAGCGCAAAGGGAATTACAGGTAATCTTTGCGTCCTTTGTGCGCTTTGCAGTGAGCATCCGTGCGTTTTCATCATTGGTGGGGCTCGGCCAGGGGCATGGAGAACTTCTATGAACCGCCGTCTTGTTCGCTTTGTCCTGGGGCTTCTGGTTGGGATGGCGTTGCTCTTCGCGGTGGCAAGGTTTATCAACCTCGCCACCGCGTTGGAGAAATTCGAGGACTACCCGTGGCCCCAGCTCGGGGTGGTCCTGGCGCTTAGCCTCGTCTACTACCTGCTGAAGGCTCTACGCTGGCACTACTTCCTCAGCGTCGTCGACATCCGTCTACCCTTGCGAAGGTCGCTGCTTATCTACATCGCGGGCCAGTGGTTTGCCATCACTCCGGCGGGCGAATTCGTGCGGGCGTATCTCCTGAAGATGGACGGCTTTAGCTTCTCCCGTGGCTCGGCCGTGGTAACGGCGCAGGTGCTCTTCGATTTCCTCTCGCTGGCCATCGTCGGCTCTGTCTCGGTCTTCTGGTACCACGAGATGGCTGTGGTGATCTTGCCGTTCACTGTGGCTTTGGCCGTAGGAATCCTGGCGTTCGCTTACGGCCCGACCCTTGGCGAGGGCAGGTGGCTGCCCTTCGTCGGTGGGCGAAAGCGTTTCCTTGGGAAGTCGTGGGAGGACTTTTACCTGCACTCCCGGCATCTCCTCGGCTGGACGCCGCTGGCGATCGGGTTGGCCTACGCCCTGCCCACCGTTCTGGCCGGGGCCGCCGTCCTCTTTTGGGTGTCGCAGGGCTATCAAATCGACCTGAGCTTTGGCCAGTCCGCCTACATCTACTCGGTGTCGCAGTTGGTGGGCGCGCTGTCGATGCTTCCCCACGGGCTGGGCGCCATCGAGGGCAGCTCCGTGGCCCTTTTCACTTACGTCGGCGCCGACGCCGCCTACGCCGCGTCGGCGGTGGCGCTCTTCCGATTGTGCACGCTGGGCTGGGGACTCGTGCTCGGCGGAGTTTCCCTGCTGGTGCTGCGTACCCCTCTGGCTGGTGTCTCCTCGGCGCGTGTGGACTGAACTAGCTATATAGCTAACCGTTCCCACCCCGCCACTTCGCCGGCAAAATCTGATGCACCAGGAAAATGGCATACCTCGCCGCCAGGTGCCCGATCACCAGAGTAGCCACCACATCCGTGGGCCACGCGGCGCCGAAATAGAGCATTGCGACGCCTGCCAGCAAGGAGTACAGATAAGCCGGGATGAGCAAAGCCCGTCGTATGTGGGCCAGCACAGTGCTCAACGCCATTAGCGTTACCAGATACGGGTCCGGCAGCGAGGCAGGTCCGGGCCAAAGATTCTGCCAGATGTAGGGCAAGGCCACCTCGCCGGTGGAAAACGGCCTGGGCCGAGCGAAGTGCGGGGAGACGAGAATAATGGCGGCCTGGGCGACTAAGAAGGCCAGGACGGCGAGTATGGCGCCATACCCCAGGCTTCTCTTTCCACGCAAGGCGCCGAAGCCCAGTATGAATATGGCGAGGGCCGGGTAGCTCTTGGAGGCATCGGCGAAGATCCCATACAATACCTGACCCAGGGAGGCGTCAAAGCGGCTGAAGATGGGATAGACGAGGCTGTTGTCCGTATTGCGCAGATAGTCGGCCAGAATGCGAGGACTGGTGACGTAGACCAGGGCGCCGATGCCGAAGCCAACGGCGAGCAATAGGCCCAGAGCCAGACCCGAGCTAATGCCAATGGCCAGCATACGGGAGTAGGCCCGTTGCTCCGATGCCGGGGGGCCGAAGAGATAGCTGTAAGCTCGCTTTACGGCTCCGGCCTGGGCTAAGGAGAAGACGATCTTGCTTCCCCGTTCCACGGACACCACGCTGAAAGCCCCCGCCAGCACGCCGATGAACAGCCCGGCCAGAACGTCGGTGGGGAAATGCGCGCCGATGTAGACCCGACTGAAGGCGATAAAGCCGACGTATGGGAGGGCGAACCAGCGTGCACGGGGCCAGAAATAGCTCAGCACCACCCCAAGCCCCGCCAGCTCCCGCACGTGCCCGCTGGGGAACGTGGGGTTGTACGTCCAGATCTCCCGCCACGTTGGGTCGATGACGACGTCGGGAATGACCTGAAACGGGCGGGGGCGCAATCCAAACTGATGGGTGTATGGAATCGTCCAGGCGCCGACGACCAGAGTCAGGCCGACGGCGGCCACGGCGCCGACCATATCCCGCCGGCGCTTCCACCACACGTAGCCGAGACACGCGGCGATGAGCACCGTGTAGTCCACCCCCGGGTCGTTGAAGAGGGTGAAGACCACTCCCGTTAGCTGGGGATCGCGGAGGGCGACCGCGGCGCGGTAGAGCTGGATATCTATGTCCAGAACCTCGGGAGGAATGTTTACCGATGCCTGCCCGAGCAGGAGCGATGTCCCCGCGATCACACCCAGAAGAAGCGGGACGACGATAATTGCTAGAAGGACCTCCCACCACAGTGAGCCGGCACGGGAAGAATTTTTCGGCCCCTCCGCGACACCTGCATAGGAACGCGCCATTGCCCGATCCCCCTGCCCTCCACGATTTCGACGGCGACCAGCGCCATTCCCCCGGCTGCCAAAGACCATTGCGAACGAGAAGTGCTGCCCTGGCGAGACAGTTCGTCCCGTGTCGCTCGCAGAGAGCATAGCACTACTGTGTGTTTTGTCAAGCGCTTTCACTAACTGTGAACGATCAATTTCCATCTTGACTCTGGCGCAAGTAGGTGCTACTATCCCCGTGTGCTACTAGGGGGCTGGCCTGTTTGCGGTTGCTGCGCTCGAAGTGGAACCGTCGTTCGTGGCTTGCTCGTCGGGTGCACCGTTGCCGTGGTCAAAATCGCGTTTCGGGTGAGAGGCCGTGGAGGAACCCGAGAAGACGACTGAATCACAGCCGAAATCTGCTGCGGGTCGTTGGAAGCTGCGAAACCGCCTCATCATGCCCATCGTCGCCCTGGTGCTGGCGGTGGCGACTATCGTGGGCACGGTTGGCAGCATGATATCTGGCAGGCAGGCAGAGGCTATGATCGCCCGGCGCGCTAACGCGGCGCTGGCCGGGACCCTGGAGCATTTGCAGGAGCGCCTGCGGACGCAAGAGGCCCATGCACAGCTTCTGGCCGAGATCGCCGTCGTTGCCTCGGCGGTGGAGCGCGCTGATAGGATGCAATTGCGCGAGGCGCTGGTGCCACCTCATGCGGTTCTGAAGCCAGGCCAGGTTGCGGTCTTTGGCAAGGCCGGTGCTGAGCTGCTCATCTTGGGGCAAGCCGACCTCGGCATCGCGTCGGAACCATTGGTCGCCCAAGCCGTGGCGGGAGAGCGCCAATCCGCGCTGCTGGCGGGACGCCAGGGCCTGGTGATAATGGCCGCGGCTCCGGTTAGAGGGAGCAACGGTGTTGTCGGAGCGGTGCTCGTAGGCACTGCCATAGCGGGAGACGGCTTGAATGATGTGATGGGCATTGGGGCGCCGGGCTTGCAAGCCGGATACGGGGAAGTCGCGCTGGCGGTCTCCCGTGATGGCAGCCTGATCACCGCGACCCCGGTCCAGTCCGACCTGGCACGTCTGCTGAGCACTTCGCGACTCACGCCGGAGGGGGTCGAGCGTTTGAGCTGGGACCTCGCCCGCCATAACTTCTTCCCAGTCGCCAGCGCCTTGCCGGACGGCGGCATGCTCCTTGTTCTGGTCCCTACCGAAGACCTGGGAAACGCGTCCAGGGAATTCACGATCATAACGTTGATCGGCGACTTCGTGCTGGTCGTCGTCCTGCTGTTAGCGGGGCTGATGCTCGCACGGGACATCGCCGCGCCGCTGGAGGGTATGGCCGGTGTGGCGGAGGGCATGGTGCGCGGCAATTACCGGCGCCGTGTGCCGGCGACAAACATCCGGGAGCTCAACGACCTGGGCAGCGCCATCAACCACCTGGCCCAGCAGCTCGAAATCCAGCTCGCCCAGTTGGCCCACCAGGCGTTCCACGATCCGCTGTCCAACCTGCCCAACCGCGCGCTGTTCCTAAACCGCGTCGAGCACGCCCTGGCGCGCGCCAACAGGCACAACAAGCTCGTCGCCCTGCTTTTCCTGGACCTGGACAATTTCAAAGTCGTCAACGACAGCCTCGGCCACCAGATGGGTGATCGCATGCTGGTTGCGGTGGCCGAGCGCTTGAAGCTCTGTGTACGAAACGAAGACACCGTGGCGCGGTTTGGCGGGGACGAGTTCACCGTCTTGCTGGAGGGTGTGGCCGGCTTGCGAGACGTGATCCGTGTGGTCGAACGGATTGAAGAGCAAACGCAAAAGCCATTTGTGCTCGATGGCCACGAGGTGTTTGCCACGGCGAGCATCGGGATCGCCTTGAGCAGCCGCGAGCACGACGAGCCGAACGTCCTGCTGCGGGACGCGGACCTGGCAATGTACCGCGCTAAGACCAGCGGCAAGGCGCATTACGAAGTGTTCGATCCGAGCCTGGACGCCATCGCGATGGAGCGGCTGCAACTGGAGACAGATTTGCGGCGCGCACTGGAGCGCGGTGAGCTGACGGTATATTACCAGCCTGTGGTCTTGTTGGAGTCGGGCCGTATCGAGGAGATGGAGGCCCTGGTACGCTGGCAGCACCCGCGGCGGGGCCTGCTGCCCCCGATGGAGTTCATCCCACTGGCGGAGGACACGGGACTCATCTTGCCGATCGGTCGATGGGTGCTCGAGCAGGCGTGTCGCCAGGCGCAGATGTGGAATGCGCGGTATTCCACGGCTAGGCTGCTGGCGGTCAGCGTGAACCTGTCGGCGCGACAGTTTCAGGATCCGAAGCTGGTAGAAGAAACGGCCCGCATCCTGCACGACACGGGCTTGAATCCGGCGTGCTTGAAGCTCGAGATCACCGAGAGTGTGATGATGCACGATGCAGAATCTACACTGGTAACCCTGGTGAAGCTGAAGGAGCTGGGTTTAGAGCTGACCGTCGACGATTTTGGCACGGGCTATTCGTCGCTGGCCTACCTCAAGCGATTTCCGGTGGACGCCTTGAAGATCGACAAGACGTTCGTCGAAAAGCTCGGGCAGGATCCGCGGGATTCTTCAATCGTGCGCGCCGTGACGGCCTTTGGGCGAGCCCTGGACCTGGTGGTTACCGGCGAGGGGATCGAGACGGCGGAGCAATTGACCAAGCTGCGGGAGCTTGGGTGCGCCCGAGGCCAGGGCTACTACTTTGCCAAGCCACTGCCCGGCGATCAACTGGACGTCCTGCTCGCGAGCAGGATGGATCAGCTCGGTGCGCCGGTATAGAATCATCCGTCTTGACCACCGCCACCACCTGAGATAGAATTAAAAGAGGGGCGCTGGCGGCCAGTAGCCACTTCGAGGAGGTTCAGACCATGCCTGTCTACGTTATGTTAACTAACCTGACGGATGAGGGTAGGAAGACCATCAAGCAGAACCCGGACCGGATCAAAGAGGTCAACAGGGAAGTGGAAGGGATGGGGGTGAAGATCCTGGCGCAATATGCTCTTTTGGGGCAATACGATTTCCTCAATATTATCGAGGCTCCGAACAACGAGGCGATCGCCAGGGTGGCGGTGGAGTTGAGCTCCAGAGGTACGCTTCAGACCAACACCTTGAGCGCTATAGCGCTGGACCAGTTTATCTCGAGCATCAAGAGCACGAGCATAAGGTAGTTTCTTGCAAAGTCCCAGCGTCCCCCAAAGAACCACGGCCAAACGGCCGTCAATTGTTAGCCCTCCGCTGGCAGGGTAAACCGAAACGTGCTTCCTTTACCGAGCTCGCTGTCAACCCAGATACGCCCGCCGTGCGCTTCGACGAACATTCGTGTGATGTACAGGCCAAGTCCTAAACCACCGGCCTGCCGGCCGGCCTTGGGCTCATAGAAGCGCTCGAAGATTTGGGCAAGGTCTTCCGGGGCTATGCCCACGCCACGATCGATTACGGACACCATTGCGTCTCCATTTAGCACCTCCGCCTGGACGATCACCTCGGTGGCTGGCGGGGAGAACTTGAGCGCATTGGTAAGCAGATTAATCAGGATGCGCTCCAGGCGGTTTGGGTCGGCGTTCACCAGAGGCGTGTTCGAGGGAATCTCCACCCTCAGACGTCCAACATCGATCATCGCAGACGCTCGCGAAAGCAGATCAGGCACGAAGTCGGCAAGGCTCACCGGCTGCTTCTTCACTTGCAACTGCCCGGTCTCGACGCGCGCTGAATCTATGAGGTCTTCGATTATGGCGTGCATCTTCTCGACGTTTTTTTCAATGGCTTCGGCGCGAGAACGTACCAACTCCGCTCTGTCTGGCACGCGCAGCATCAACTGAGCATACCCTCGAATGATGGTAAGAGGCGCTCGAAGATCGTGGGAAACCGTGTGAACGAACGCTCTTTGCGTCGCTTCAGCTTGCTTTCGCACGCTGATATCGCGAGCAATCCCCGAAGCGCCTACGATCTCGCCCGCCGCATCCTTGATCGGCGATACGGTCATCGATACGTCTATTCGTCTGCCGTCCTTCCCTAGCCGGACGGTCTCGTGATGCTCGATCTTCTCCCCCCGACTGATTTTCTCCAAAATGCCCCTAAGCTCGTCTTTACGCTCCGGTGGGATGATAATCGTTACCGACTTGGCGACAACGTCGTTTGCGGAATAGCCATACAGATGCTCGGCGCCAGCGTTCCAGCTCGTGATGGTGCCCTGCAGATCCGTGCCGATGATGGCGTCCTCCGAGGACTCCACGATACTCGCCAGATGCGCGAGCTTTTCGTGCGTGCGTCTAAGCTGGCCGATGTACTTTTCGCGCTCCTCATCGCGCGACCGTATTTCACCGGCCATATCGTTGAACACCCGCGCAAGCTCCTCGACCTCGTCACCTGTGGTGATCTGCGCGCGCCGGTGCAGCTCTCCCCTGCCCAGGGCAGCGGCGGTTTCGCCGAGGTGACGCAGCGGCCGTATGAGCAATTCGGTCATCAACACCGCGAGCAGCATACTGAAGAGGACGACGCCGGCGAAGGTCATTAGCGTGTTCCGCAGCGGCTCTTGCACGGGCGCGAGCGCACTGGCGGCGGGCGTGGAGACGCCGACAACCCAGGCGTATTTGGGCGTAGTGGTGGCGGCAATGATTCGCTCGTCGCCCAGCAAGCTATCGGTAGGTCCGCCTGCGAAGATCTCTCCTGCCAGCGCTGTGCGCACGGGCAGATAGCCTGAAACGTCCCGCGCCTCCCACGTGAGATCCGGCTTTCCGGTGTGGAATGCCAGTCTACCGGTCCGGTCGGCGAGGAAAATCTCCTGACCCGGCGCCCGCTTAACGGTTATTAGTGCTTCAGGAAAGCGTTCGAGGCTGAAAACCGAATCGATGGCCCCCAGTCGAATGCCCTGCTGATCCGTGATGGTAGATGCTAACATTAGGGGCATGGAGGATGCAAGATGATACAGCCGCGGGGCTCGATGCAGATTTGCACGCGGTTGCCCGGTGGCGTATAATTGATAATAGTAATGCATAGCGAAATTGTGAGACGCGTACCAGCTAATACTTCGTCTAAGCCTGTTTCCTCGCCCACAGGTGCGCGTGAGACAAACGCCAGCACCCCTGCAACTGACATACGGCCGTGGGCGTGATACGTGCAGTTGCTACGCATAGGTACACACGAACTCATCAGGTGTCAGTTAGTGAGTATTCCAGCCGCCTCTCGTCCCATCTTGCAGAAGTACTTGTCGCTTGGCCTGGGCGCCCTCGTCATAGCCGTCGGCTGCCTTGTTATTGCCGGATGGTTGCTGGGCAACGCGACATTGAAGAGTGTTCTGCCCGGTTTGGCGACCATGAAGGCCAACACGGCGCTCTCCTTTATCCTGGCCGGCATCTCGCTATCGCTCCTGGTGGCGGGAGACGCGCGGAAACGGGCCAGGCGTATCGCGCAGGTGTGCGCACTCGCTGTTGCGCTGGTGAGCTTGCTTACCCTCTGGGAATACGCATCTGGGCGGGACCTGGGCATCGATCAAATGCTGTTCCTGGACACGGAAACGGTCTTTCCGAATCCCCCGGGTAGACCTTCGCCTGCTACCGCGTACAGTTTCCTTTTTCTAGGCTCTGCTCTATTTTCCATGTCACTTGGCACCGCCCGCGGCTACCTGGCGGCTCAACTGCTCGCCATTCCAATGGGTCTGATCTCGCTGGTCGCACTCCTTGGCTATGCCCACGGGGTCGAATCCCTGTATAAGCTCAGTCCCTACTCTTCGCTGGCCTTGCACACAGCGTTTATGTTTTTCGCGCTGTCCACTGGCATACTCCTCGCCAGGCCCGACCGCGGGCTCATGGCCTTGCGGATACGGCTGACTCTGCACACCAAGCTAGCAGTGGGCAGCCTGCTGATTCTGATGCCAGTTCTGATTCTTCTGATGCTTAATTTCGTAGCAACTTACGAATTGCAGAGGAATGAGGTACTCGTCGATCAGACGCACGTGGCTCAGGTTATTAGCGTTATGGTCGACGATGCCTTCGACGAAGGGGTGGCGATAGCTCAGTCCTATGCGACCGACCCGGTCATTCTGAGCTTCGACCGTGAGCGCATCGACAGTCATTTGGCGAGGCTGGTGCCGATCTATCCGAACTACGACGGTATCGGCGTCTTCGACGCCCGAGGAGACCTGGTGGGCTCGGCCATTCCCCGCGGCGCGGTAAATGTGGCCGACCGCGAATGGTTCCAGGAGGTGATGCGCACCGGGAAACCAACGGTCTCCGACGTGGTCATCTCGAGAGGCAGCGGCAGGCCTGTCGTTTCTGTATCGGCGCCGATCGTCGATCGGGACGGTCGGCGGGTGGGCGCCGTCGTCCCGGCTCTCAGCCTCGACCGTTTTCCTCAGTCGCTGGAACCCGTACGGCGCGCCCAGGGCCAGCAGATCTTTCTGGTCGACCGCACGGGGAGGGTGGCCTTTCATACGCAACTTACGGAGTTGACCTGGGAGGAGCGAGATGCCTCCACGTACTTGCCCGTTCGTACCGCATTGGAGGGCAACCCGTTCGTCAGTGAGCAGATGGTTGGTCTTTTCGGCGACCAGCGGGTGATCGCTGTCGTCCCCACGCCAAAACACGGCTGGGTCTTGGGTGTTTCGATACCCGTCGACATGGCGCTCGCTCCCGTGGATAGGTCGCTGCGACGCACGCTGGCAATCCTGGTGGCCGTCGTCGCCCTGACCACAGGGTTGTCCCTGTGGCTTGCGGACTTCCTGTCGCGGCCCGTGAAGCAGCTCACCGAAAACGCCGTCGCTTTGGGTCGGGGAGATTTGCGGCGACGGGTGAAAATCGCCACTCGCGACGAAGTAGAGGATCTGGCTAACGCCTTCAACTGGATGGCCGGGGCTTTGGCCGATAAGGAAGCGCAGTTGCGCGACCATGCCGCGCGGCTGGAGCAGATCAACCGCGAGCTGGAGGGTTTCTCCTACTCTGTCTCCCACGACCTGCGGGCACCGTTACGTGCCATCGACGGCTTCAGCCATGCGCTGCTGGAGGACTACGCCGACAAGCTGGATGAGCAGGGCAAAGGGTACCTCGACCGTGTCCGCGCGGCGAGCCAGCGGATGGCGCAGCTCATCGACGATCTGCTGAGTCTGTCGCGCCTGACGCGAAGCGAGGTGCGCCGCGAGCAGGTGGACTTGAGCGCGCTGGTGGGGACCATAGCGGCTGAGCTCCGGCAGACGGAACCGGAACGCCAGGTGGAATTCGTCATCGCGGAAGGACTGGTCGCGATGGGGGATACGCGGCTGCTCCGCGTGGCGCTGGAGAATCTGCTCGGCAACGCGTGGAAGTTCACCGGGAAGCATCCCAGCGCAAGAATCGAATTCGGCGTTGTGGAGCAGGACGGCAAGCCGGCCTACTTTGTGCGCGACGACGGCGCCGGCTTCGACATGGCCTATGCCGACAGGCTGTTCGGCGCCTTTCAGCGGCTGCACACGCCGATGGAGTTTCCAGGCAGCGGCATTGGGCTGGCCACGGTGCAGCGCATCATTCACCGGCACGGTGGCGATGTTTGGGCCGAGGGCGCCGTGGAGCAAGGGGCGACATTCTATTTCACACTTTGACCGGATGGGGGGAAACAAGTGGAGGACCAGATCATCTTACTGGTGGAAGACAATGCCGACGACATAGACTTGACTATGCGCGCACTGCAGAAGAACAGGATTCTCAACGAGGTGGCGGTGGCGGAGGACGGCGCCAAAGCGCTGGACTATCTCTTCGGCACCGGCGCTTACGCCGGGCGTGACGCCAGCGTCGTGCCGGCGCTTATCCTGCTCGATTTGAAGCTGCCGAGGGTGGATGGTCTGGAAGTGCTGCGACGCATACGGGCCGACCAGCGAACCGAGCTTCTTCCCGTGGTGATTCTCACTTCGTCGAGGGAGGTGCAAGACCTGATTGAAGGCTACCGTCTGGGGGCCAACAGCTACATCCGCAAACCGGTGGACTTTGCCCAATTCAGCGAGGCGGTAGGGTATTTGGGCCTGTACTGGCTGGTCTTGAACATTGCCCCGCCGGCTAAGGGGTGAGATTCCAGATGGGCATACCGCTTCGCGTGTTGATCGTCGAGGACTCGGAAGACGACGCCCAGTTGCTGCTGCGCGAGCTGCGGCGCGGCGGCTATGATGTGACTTTCGCCCTGGTCGATACGCGCTCGGCTATGCTCGCGGCGCTCGACGAGCAGACCTGGGATATCGTCATTGCCGATTTCGTCATGCCCCATTTCAGCGGGCTCGCCGCCCTGAAAGCGTTGCAGGAAAGAGGGGTGGACCTGCCATTCATCGTCGTATCCGGGAAGATTGGCGAGGACGTCGCGGTGGGTGCGATCAAAGCGGGCGCACACGACTACGTTTTGAAGGACAACCTGGCCCGGCTAGTGCCGGCGATTCGCTGGGAGCTGCGCGAGGCGGAGGTCCGGCGAGAGCGCGGGCGGGCGGAGGAAGAACGCATCCAGCTCGTGCGCGAGCAGGCCGCACGCGCCGAGGCCGAGGCGGCACACCGGCAGATCGCCAGCATCCTGGAAAGCATCACCGATGGATTTGTCGCCGTGGATCGTGACGGGCGGTTCACTTACGTGAATAGGGAGGCGCAGCGGCTATTGGGGAGACCGTCCGAGGAGCTCATAGGCAGGAAGGCTGGTGAGGAGTTTCCGGAGGCCCTGGGCTCAGTGTTTGAAAAAGAATGCCGGAAAGCTATCTCGGAACGGGTGACCGTCGAGTTTGAAGCGCTTTATGCGCCGCTCGACGTTTGGCTGGCGGTCCGTGCCTATCCTTCGGAAGACGGCCTGTCGATCTATCTCCGCGACATCACCGGGCGCAAGCGGGCCGAGCAGTTCCGGGAAAACTACATTCACGTCGTCTCCCACGACCTGCGAAACCCGCTTTCCAGTATTGTGGGCCACGCGCAGATGATCGAGCGAGCACCGGATAAGGTGGACCAGGTGCGCAGACGCTCGCAGTTCATTCTCACCGGCGCCTTGCGGATGAATGTCATGATTCAGGAGCTGGTAGACTCCGCGAGCATCGACGCCGGGCAACTGTGCTTGAATGCGTGGCCGTTAGAGCTGGGACCCTTCGTGTCCGAGCTGCTGGAGCGAGCCGCCGGTGTTATCGACGTGCAGCGGGTCAAGGTCGAGCTTCCCCCAGACCTGCCTCCGGCGAGGGCCGACCCTGATCGGCTGGAGCGCATCCTGCTCAATCTGCTCTCTAACGCGTTGAAGTACTCTACCTCTGATACCGAGGTGCTGCTAGCGGGAAAGAAAGCGGATGGTGAGCTAACGGTCTCGGTGACCGACCGCGGGGTGGGGATAGCCCCCGATGATGTCCCTTGTGTCTTCGATCGGTTCTTCAGAGGCGATCGCGCCCATAAGGCCGAGGGGCTTGGGTTGGGTCTGTACATCACGAAGGCGCTAGTAGAGGCCCACGGCGGGCGCATTTGGGTTGAGAGCCAACCGGGAAAAGGCAGTACCTTCTTCTTTACCCTGCGCCTGGCGAAGCCGTCTGTTGGCGAGCGGCAGAGCCACTGATTTTGTTCCGCTACCGGCAAGGTGAACCCAGCCGCCACACCCTTCTCCGCCTACTTCCAAGGATCCTTCTCGCCAAGTATATCACGAAGACTCTGCGTGTGGCGCATCGCCGAATTGACACAGCTTAGTTCCTGTGGTAGCATACGCCAGGTCTACAAGCACTGCTGCACGCTGATGCAACACACTGGCGCCGTTGCCAGGGACGCCCTCTACAGGTTGCATTTCGCACTACAAACTAGACTTATTGGCCCAAGGAGGCAGCATGGCAGAGGGACAACGCACTCGCACCCTCGACCGCGAGGCCGCTCCACGTAATTCGTTCGAGCGTAGCGCTAAACATCACGCGGAATTGCGTCAGAGAATGCAAACCGGCAGGGTCGTAATCGAAGCCGATAAGCAACCCTGGGAGCAAACCCGCCAGGGCCTCTGCCGCCACTACCTGTGTCGCGAGGCCGATACTGGCAGCGTGCTCTACCAATGGAAGGTCTTTATCCACGACATCCGCAACCACTCCGGAAAGCATCGACACCAGGGAGGACTGGTCATCTACGTCATCGAAGGGGAGGGCTACACCGAGGTCAACGACGAGAAGTTCGAGTGGGAGGCCGGCGACCTGCTGCTTCTCCCAATCACGCCTGGCGGAGTGGTCCACAAGCATTACAACAAGCGTCCCGGCCAGAACTGCAAATGGATGGCCTTCATCTACCGTAACTACTCCGACGCCATAGGCTACTACCTGGAGCAGAAGGAGAATTCGCCGGATTTCAAGTGATACCCACCTCTTATCGGTCGCTGTAAACGACAACAAAAAAGGAGGCAGCAAGCCGTGAAACGCGAAGTCATTTACTCCGTCAAAGGCCCCAAATGCTTGCCCGAGATGACCTGGGAAGAGGTAGCCGAGGCGCTGCAAGAGACCGATCTCTGCATCATCCCCGTCGGCTCGGTGGAAGAGCACGGGCCGCACATGCCCCTGGCCACGGACACGATCCAGGGGGTTGAGATAGCGCAGAGAATCGTGGCCAAGCTCGACGACGAGGGAATCAAAGCCATCGTCGGCCCTCCTATTCCTTTCGGCGTCAACCCGGAAGCATTGGATTTCGCGGGCAGCATTACACTGACCCCCACGACCATGCTCGCGGTTCTAAGAGAGATCTGCGAAAGCCTGATCAAGCACGGCTTCCGCAAGCTGGTGTTGCTCCCCGTCCACGCGGAGAATCTCGGCGTCGCCTACTCCTGCGTGCAAGAGATCTCCAGATTGCCTGACGTGCGCATCATCGCCCTCAATCGGCTGCCCCAGCTCAGAAAGCACTATCCCGAGCTGCTCACCAACAAAGAGGTGGTGGGGGGCCACGGTGGGGAGGGGGAGACCTCGATGATCATGGCCACTTTCCCTGAGCTGGTAGTGATGGAACGAGCCCGCTCATATATTCCGCCGGAGGGCGAGAGGCTCGAGTTTGGCGAGCCGTTTCATATGGGTGGCGGCGTGTTCGACCTGCCCCACGGTATGAAGGAGGTCACGCCCATCGGCTGCTTCGGCGATCCGCTGTCGGCCAAACCGGAAACCGGCGACAAGTGCCTCGACCACACCGCCACCTGGGCCGCCAAGGTGATCAAGAAGCACTTCAAGCTGGGGTGAGACTTGGCCTATAAGGACTTGCGAGACTTCATTCGTCGTCTGGAAGAGGAAGGCGAGCTCAACCGGGTCGGTGCCGAGGTCGATTGGAACCTCGAGATAGGGGCCATCAGCCGGCAGGCGATAGACCGCAAGAGCGGGGCCATTCTCTTCGAAGAGATCAAAGGCTATCCTGGCCACCGCATCCTGGCCAACATCGTCGGGCCCACCAGGCCGACCCACGCCATTATGGCCCTGGCCCTGGGGTTGCCAAGGGACACACACCCGCTGGATATGGTCGATTGGTTCAGCCGCAAGGCCGGCGAAGCCATCCCGCCCAGGCTTGTCGACTGGGCTCCCTGCAAGGAGAACATCGTCCGGAGGGACGACGTGAACCTGCTGGACTTCCCCGTGCCCAAGATCCACGGCGCCGACGGCGAGCGCTACATCGGCACCTGGCACGTCGACGTGAACAAGGACCCCGACACCGGCTGGGTCAACTGGAGCACCTACCGGCACGCGGTCCTGGATGAGAAGCGTGTGGGCTGGCTGGCCGGCCCTACCCAGCACGGGCCGGGCATTTTCTACCAGAAACACGAGTCGCGCGGCCGGCCGATGCCCATGGCCATTGCCATCGGCATCGATCCCATCTCGGCCATTGCCGCCGACGCCGGCATTCCCGCGCAGAAGAACGAGGCCGATTTTGCCGGAGCTCTTCAGGGCGAGCCGGTCGACGTGGTGCGGTGCGAGACGATCGACCTCGAGGTGCCGGCCAGCTCCGAGATAGTGCTCGAGGGCCACGTCAACCCCGGCGAGCGGGAACTCGAAGGGCCGTTTGGCGAGTACACCGGCTACTCCGCGGGTGGCAGAATGCCACAGCCCGTTTTCCACGTGGAATGCATCACCTACCGCAACGATCCGATCCTCACGATGTCCAACATGGGCAAGCCGTGGGACGAGGTGTCGGTGTTGAGCTCGGTCATCATCAGCGCCATGCTTAGCGACACGCTGCGCAAGCTGGGCATTCCCTTCAAGGCGGTGTACTGTCCACCGCCGACACTGGCGCCGATCGTCGCGGCCAAATCCCAGTACGCGGGCTTTATCCACTCCTTGGCCAGTGCCATCTGGTCGTCCAAAGCCGGCAGGCTACGCCCGTACGTGATTCTGGTGGGGGAGGACGTGGACATTACCAACATGGACGAGGTTTTCTGGTGCCTGACGTCCCGCCTGCACCCATCCAAGGGCATCCACATTCAAGAGGGAACCCCGGCCGACCAACTGTTCCCCTTCCTGGATACCCAGGAACGTCTCAGGAAGCGTGCTGCGCGGGTAGCCTTTGACGCCACCTTTCCACCCGACTGGCCGGCTGAAGAGGTGCCGACGATCATGGACTTCGAGAATGGCTGGCCCCAGGCTGTCCGAGACAAGGTGGTTTCACGCTGGGATGAATATGGCATCAGGTGAAGTTGGCGTGCGTGCCCGTGCAGGAAAGGGGGTGAGAGACCCATTTAAGGGTGGCGAGATCCCAGCCGCGCGTCCCCTCTCCCTCTGGGAGAGGGCAAGGGTGAGGGCCGTTTCCTCGCTGAGCAAAAGGTCATCGTGAGAGCCCGTCGATTATGCTGACATCAAAGAGGGAGGTCGTTTAGTTATGTCAAGAACCAAATCGATGTTCGTCACCACGTTGGCGCTGGTGATCATCGCAGGCTTGTTGAGCGCCTGCGCCGGAGCACCGGCGACCCCCACCCCCGCTCCAAAGCCCCCAGCGGCGGCCAAGCCGGCCGAAAAAGCCGCTCCCCCTGCCAAAGCTCAGGCTCCTGAGAAACCGAATCTGGCAGTATCCATTCTTCCTATTTCCGAATGCCTGCCGGTGTTCGTGGCGAGCAAGCTGGGCTACTTCAAGGACGAGGGCCTTAACGTCGAAACCAAGATCGTCGGCGGCGGCGCCGAGGCCATTCCCATCCTCCAGGCTGGCAAGCTAGATATTGCCTTCAGCAACACCGTTTCTACAGTCCTAGGCAAATCTCAGGGGATTGATCTCACCATCCTCGCCTCTGGCGCCAAGGCAAGGTCAGCGCCTCCTGACGTCACGTCTGCCCTCATGGTCTCGGCGACCGGTCCCATCAAGACGCTCAAGGACATCGAGGGTAAGAGGATTGCCGTCAACAACGTGTCCAGCATCAACTGGGTGCACACGAAGAACGCCCTCGAAGCGAGCGGGGTTGACACGAGCAAGATCCAGTGGAGCGAGCTCGGCTTTCCCCAGATGAACGACCCGCTCATCAACGGGCAGGTCGACGCCATCACGCAGGTCGAGCCTTTCCGAACCATCCTCGAGAGCGCGGGCAAGGCCAAGACCCTGCAGTTCAGCTTCGTCGCGTCACAGCCTTCGATGGACATCTCCCAGTACATCGCCATCCGCAAGTTTGTGCAGGAGAACCCCATCACTGTCGGGAAGTTCAAGGCTGCTCTCGCCAAGGCCGTGAATTTGCTTAACTCCAATGAGGCTCAGGCACGGGAGTTGAACGCCGAGTTTACCAAGCTCGACCCCGCTCTCAAAGACAAGGTCATGCTGCCGCTCTTCCGGACCGAGGCCGATCCCAAGGCCGTCCAGGATACCGCCGACATCATGCTCAAGCACAAGATGCTGTCGCAGAAGTACGACACGAGCTCGCTGTTCCAGAAGTAGCGGTGAGAGCGAAATCAGGTGTTGATCCGGTCGTAGACAAGTGACCTGAAGGGGCAGGCTTCAAACCTGCCCCTTCAGATCGGCTGGGGTCATTAACGTAGGGGCGAACGGCTGTTCGCCCGTGTGCGGATATCGAGGAAGCCGGCTAACGGCCGTCACGACCGGGTGAAAGGGGCCCGGGAGTGGCGTTGAAATTGCTGAACCTTTCGCGCCCTCCTGCCATCGAGAGGGCGAACAGCCGTTCGCCCCTACACTAGTGCGTAGGTGGCGCCCGCGCAGGCGGGGGAGGGAACGTTGCGTTTGCCGAATGCGCAACCGCGTAACGGGAGCGGCCGAATAGCAAGCATGGGGCGCGGTCTTCGCGCCCCGGCGATCTTGGCTGACAGGCTATCTATATTGACGCAGGGCGCAATGCATTGCGCCGTTACGTCGGCAAAGGGAGGACGAGGATCGTGGCTTATAAAGACCTTCGGCAGTTCATTCAGTGCCTGGACGAGGAGGGAGAGCTAAACCGCGTTGGCGTGGAGGTCGACTGGGACGTAGAGATCGGGGCTATCAGCCGCCGAGCCATCGACCGCAAGAGCGGGGCCATCCTTTTCGAGAACATCAAGGATTATCCCGGCCACCGCATCATGGCCAACATCATCGGACCCAGTGAACCTACCCACGCCATCTTATCGCTGGCGCTGGGTTTGCCCAAGGAGACCACCCTCCTGGAGCTCATCGAGTACTACAGGCGGAAGTCCAACGAGGCGATTCCGCCGAGGGTGGTCGATTGGGCACCCTGCAAGGAGAATATCCTGCGGGGGAAGGACGTGAACCTCCTGGCCTTCCCGGTGCCCAAGATCCACAGCATCGACGGGGGGCGCTTCATCGGCACCTGGCACGTCGACGTGAACAAAGATCCTGACAGCGGCTGGGTCAACTGGGGCATGTACCGGCATCAGGTCCTCGATGCAAATCGGCTGGGCCTGCGGTCGAGTCAGGGCCAGCACGGCCCCACGATCTTCCGCGAGAAGTACGCCTCGCGCGGCCAGCCGATGCCGATGGCCATCGCCATCGGCACCGACCCCGTATCCTCCATCGTGGCCGGGTCTGGCATCCCGCCGCGGGTGAACGAGGCGGACGTCGTCGGCGCCATGCAGGGCAAGCCTGTGGAGGTGGTGCGCTGCGAGACGATCGACCTCGAGGTGCCGGCCAGCGCGGAGATCGTGCTGGAAGGCTACATGGTTTCCGGCGAAGAGGAGCTCGAGGGGCCTTTTGGCGAATTCACCGGCTATGCCGCCGGCGGTAGGTTGCCGAGACCGGTCATGCACGTGGACTGCGTCACTCATCGCAACGATCCCATCTTCACGATGTCCAATATGGGCAAGCCCTGGGATGAGGTGGCGGTATTGAACTCGGTGGTGAGCAGCGCCCTCATCGGCGACGCCCTACGCAAGCGGGGCATTCCTTTCAAAGCGGTGTACTGTCCGCCGCCCACGCTGGCGGCGGTTGTGGCGGCCAAGCCTCAATACCCCGGCTTCATCCACTCGGTCGCCGGCGCCGTCTGGTCGGCCAAGGCCGGCATCTACCGCCCCTATGTCATCATGGTCGGGGAAGACGTCGACGTGACGAACCTGGACGAGGTTTTCTGGTGCATGATGTCGCGGGTGCACCCGTCGAAGGGCATCCATATTCAGGAAGAGGCGCCCAGCCAGCAACTGTATCCCTTCATCGACCTCGACGAGCGCGTCAGGGGCCGTGGTGCACGGGTGGCCATCGACGCGACCTTCCCGCCCGACTGGCCCGCCGACGAGGTGCCGACGATCATGGACTTCGAGAACGGCTGGCCGGCGGACGTGCGGGAGTTAGTGCTGGGGCGGTGGAAGGAGTACGGGGTTAGGTAGAGAGACGATCAGGCTACCGAGTGACAGGAAAGAATCCGCTCGTGGAGCGCCTCACAGTCCCAGCCCACTTTGGTTCTCTTCGCGTAAGTGGTGTAATGCGGAAACAGTGACATCGCAACACCGAACGAGATCATCATGCGGCGTTGACAGGAACGTAGCTTTGGTCTAGAATATAGAAAAGTAAGAAGTTAGAAATTTGAACTATGAGCAATTTGGCTGCCGCCAAGCAAGAGGAGTGGCTGAGGATCCTGGCCAAGGGCATGGTGACTATCCCCAAAGCCTGGCGCGATGAGCTTGGCTTGAAAGAGGGAGAGGTGGTCAAGGCCAGGAAGGTGGGCAACAAGGTTATCATCGAAGCAGGAGAGCCTGCCGACTATGACGCTCTTTCCGACGAGGAAATCAGGGAGTGGCTAAGGGCGGACAGAGTACCTGCCAGGCCAGCCCCCAGAGTCGATATCAAAAAGGCTCTGGATGCTACCTTCGGTATTTTGCCTGATTTTCCTGACGTCACCGAAGTGAGGCTGTCCCGCCGCAGGAAGATCAAGCTGTGAGATACCTGCTGGATACTGATGTCGTCGTCGATCATTTGAGAAGCAAGCGCATGATCGACGAAGACGTTCTGAGCGGTGGGGCGGCAATCAGCATTATCACTCTTGGTGAGTTAATATACGGAGCTTGCAGGTCACATAATCCGGATAGATCACTGGCTACGCTTGAGAAGAGCCTGCAACTCCTGGCTCTGGAAGTAAAGAATCTTGACGACGTGATCATCGTCGAGTTTGGTAAGATCAAGGCAGGCCTGGAGAAGTCGGGGGCGAAGCTGGAGGATTTCGATATTCTAATCGGTGCTACAGCTAGACGCTTGGGGCTTACTTTGGTAACCAGGAACGTCAAGCATTTTGGAAGGATCTCTCACTTGACGGTGCAAGAGTAGAATGACGATCCTGCTTGCGTTTTGGCGTAGAATCTGCTCCGCTATGGCGTAGGGAGGCTGCGATGTCGAAACTCGTGCTCAACACGAAGCTGCTCAAGCGCAATATACCGAACGTCTCAAAGGCAGCGCGTAACGCGGGCATTCGCTCGGCCACGATCTTCGATCTTTACCGGGGCAAGACGCGTATCGAGCACGCCGAGGTGCGCATGCTGAAGGCTCTTGCCGATCTGGCTGGTTGCACTATGGACGAGCTGATTGTTGCCGAGCCGGAGCCGGCCGAGACCTTCGCCGCGTCCATCCGGCGCTGGGCGTCGCTCCCCGAGCAAAAGGCGCAGATTGCCGGGCCAAAGGCTGGCACTCCATCGAACGAGGAGGAAGATATCGCCCTCCTGAAGCGGCTGCCGCTGGCCCGCGACCGGGGGGCGGCCAGCCCCAAGCCGGTTGGCCGGTACGCGACATAAGGTGAACGCCGACCACTACGCTCCGTGTGACGCGCGTCTCTCGCAGGGCGTGTCTCGCTACCTCGCCTCTCGATTGGCTCGGTACGTGCGGTGCTCCGCGCGTGGCACTGGCCGGCCGTAATCGTCAGTCCTGATTGTGACATCGACAAACAGCCAGGAAACCTCATTCTGCGTTTCGAAAACGGCGACAAGAAGGATTGGGACGTGGGCTGCCCCGACCTGTGGCGGGGCTCTCAACCCCTACCGGCTGGGTCGACTACCGAGTTGCTTATCCGCTGCCCTGAAGAGCCCCGCCAACTGGCCCTGACTAACCTGCGCAAGAGGGGCTGCCGGCTGGTTCTCGATGTAGTAGAGCCGCCGGCGTTCTAGCCGGCCTACAGCCCTTGTAGTTTGAAGTGCCGCTTCACCACTTCGCAGCACCAACCCACGATCAGGTCGTAGCACTTCTCGCCTGTTTCGGCGGTGGCCAGGCTTGGATCGCCCACGTTGCCGACCGGGGTCTCCTCCCTCATCTCGCGCGGCGGGTCGAACACGCCACCGCCGGCGTGGAAGGGCTCGTCGAATTCCAGCCTCTCCTGCGCCTCGGGATGATAGGCCTGGGCGCGCTCCAGCATGACCAGCTCCGGACAGGCCGCGAGCACCCTGGCCGTTTCGCCTTCGCCGGCGTGGCCGTCGATTTGCTTCGACTTCACTATCTCCGACCTGTGTTTTCTGAAAAGGGGGATCCAGTTGAGCGCCATTATCCGCACGTCAGGCTGCTGCGATATCTCCTGGACGACGTTGTAGGCGACGCCGAGGTTCTGCACGTGGGATACCAGCAGAACGAGCTTGCGGAACCCCTGCCTGATCAGGCTGTTGCACACGTCTTTGAGCAGTGCCTCGAGGGTGGCGGGGCTGACGGTGATGCTGCCGGGGAAGTCCATCAGTTGCAGACAGATACCAAAAGGTATGGTCGGCCCGGCTACGGCGCGAATCCCCTCCTCGCCCAGCTTGAGCACCATCCGTCGCGAGACCTCCGCGCCCTGAATCGTGTCGGCGCACAGCGGCATGTGGGGTCCGTGCTCTTCGATCGAGCT
This sequence comes from Chloroflexota bacterium, assembly GCA_016210495.1. The sequence goes on along the minus strand of JACQUC010000145.1, from coordinate 1,957 downwards.
GACCTCGAAGATCACCAGGTCGGTGTGCTTGAGCTCCTCGGCGACCTCTTCATAGGTCATCTCACACATGTTCTTGGGTCCTCGAACCGAGTAGATCACTTCACGTGTCATAGCGCGCAATTCCTCCGTACATGTCAACGTCCACAACAGTATACCACAGCCAGGCCTCTCGCTTCGACCTACATGCCCAGAAGCCGCACGCCGTCTAGCTGTCCTGCAAAGGATTAAAGGGGTTGCGCACGATCACCCCACCGTATTCCTGTCCATCGTTCAGGTCCTCCGACCAGAGAACCCTGGCGCCGCTGCGGCGAGCGGCGACAAGGATCATCGCATCCCAGAACGATATGCCCCACTCCATCGAGGTGTCGATGGCCGCCAAGAGATCGGGCCGCGCGGGCTCGTAGACCTGCCAGGTGGCGAGATCCTCGACGATGCGGCGCGCGGCGGGAGGCGAGACCGGGGGAGACACTTTCCTCGTGAGGGTGTCGAAGAATTCCTGCAATACCTGGAGGCTCAGGGCACCGCGCCCCGACTCCCACAGTCCCTCGATCAGTCGTTTGGCTGTGGTGCGCTTCTCTCCGGCCGAACGATCGTAGGCGTACACGAGGATGTTCGTATCGCAGAACTCGACGCCCTCACCGCTCATGGAGCGACTCGCGGTCCCAGTTCACTTTTCCCCTAGTACCAAGAGGCAGCCCTTGCTGAAGCAGCCGTCGCTGGCGAGCGAGCGCCTCCTTGCGGCGACGGGAGGACTCGACCCGTTCCTGTAGCAGGAGAGCCACAAACCGAGACAGCGAAAGACCCTGGTCTACGGCGAGGTGTCTGGCCTCACGCAGAAGCTGGGCGGGGAGCGATACGGTCACATTTTGCTGATCCATTTGCACCTCACTTCTCTTCACGCAACAAGTGTAACACAGGAATAGTGATACCGCAAGACCGTGCGAGATCATCATCAAGCCTCAGCGCACCCTTGACTTTCCCTCCCCTACCCCTATAATGGAATACACGTTGTATACCGTCCTCATGCGGGACCTCGGGCAGCACGCTGTCGTGGCCCGCGCGGTGCATTATGAGATGTAGGAGCTACACGTGCGGCTGGAACTGGCGACCTTCGAGGTCAGGCAGGTCGAGTTGTCTCATAAGACCGGCTTTGCCAGTGGCTTGCTGACCATCGGTAGAGGCGAGCTGGCGGCGCTGGTCGCCCGGGACGACGCCATCGCGGGCGTCGAGCTCGAGCTGGCCAGGCCCGGCGAGAGCGCGCGCATCGTCCACGTTTTGGACGCCGTCGAGCCGCTGCTCAAGGTGCGGGGCAGCTCCTGCGCCTTTCCCGGCTTGCTCGGGCCGGCGCGGACCTGCGGCGAGGGCCGTACCCATCGGCTGAAGGGGTTGGCCGTCGTCGTCTGCGGCGAGTTTCCGGAAGGTACCAGCGGTGCCCTCGGCTATCGTGAGGGCTTCATCGACATGTCCGGCCCGGCGGCGCCCTACTGCACCTGCTCGGATACCAGCAACGTCGTCCTGCTGCTCCAGCCTGCCACAGGCATCACCAACGAGGAGTGGGACCGCGCCATCCGCCTTGCGGGATTGAGCGTGGCCAGCTACCTGGCGCGCACGACTGTCGATCACGAGCCCGACGCGGTCGAGGTTTTCGAGCTTGGCAGTGTCGACAGCTCCCTGCCTCGCGTGGTCTACGTCGACCAGATCCAGGACCAGGGGCTGCTGGTTCACACCCTCGTCTACGGCCATCACGCCGACAACCTGCTGCCCACGGTGCTGCATCCGAACGAGATGCTCGACGGCGCGGTCGTCAGCGCTAACTACAAGGGCGGCCAGCGCGTCGCCACCTGCATCCACACCATGAACCCGGTGGTCAGGGCGCTGTACCGCCTGCACGGTCGCGAGATCAACTTCGCCGGCGTCGTGCTATCGCGAGGCCTCCACGAGGACCATCAGTCGTTGG
>JACQUC010000151.1 GCA_016210495.1 Chloroflexota bacterium | reverse complement strand
TGGCCACCTTCGTGGTACGCGACCACACGTCGCTCCCCTTCACTCAGCACACTGGCGCGCCGCGTTCCCAGAACGATCTTATCGATTGCCTCATCGAAGTCCGCGTTGTAAACCTCAGTCGCACCACGACGTGCCGCAGCCATTGCCCCTTCATTCACCAGGTTGGCGAGGTCCGCCCCCGAGACTCCTGAGGTGCGTCGAGCCAACGCGGCCAGATCCGCGTCCTGTCCGAGTCGGACGTGACGGGTATGGATATTGAGAATCGCTTCGCGCCCGCGGCGATCGGGAAGTCCCACCGTTACCTGCCGGTCAAATCGCCCCGGACGGAGAAGCGCCGGGTCCAGCACATCCGGGCGGTTGGTAGCCGCCAGCACGATGAGGCTAGTCTTGTCGTCGAATCCGTCCATTTCGACCAGCAGTTGATTGAGGGTCTGCTCGCGCTCGTCGTTGCCTCCACCCAGTCCCGCGCCCCTTTGGCGACCTACCGCATCTATCCCGTCCACGAAAACGATAGCTGGAGCCTGAACCTTCGCCTTAGTGAACAGATCGCGAACACGACTGGCCCCAACGCCGACAAACATCTCCACAAACTCTGAACCCGAGATGCTGAAGAACGGAACCCCGGCCTCCCCTGCCACGGCACGGGCAAGAAGGGTTTTCCCCGTCCCCGGTGGCCCGATCAGGAGTATGCCACGGGGCAGGCGTGCCCCAATAGCGTGATAGCGTTCAGGTCGCTTCAGGAAGTCGACGACCTCCAGGAGTTCTTCCTTAGCTTCTTCCTCGCCCGCCACGTCGGCAAAACTAACGCCTGGGCGCTCCTGGTTGTACACACGCGCCTTGCTACCGCCGAAACCAAAAAGCGACTGCTGCCCACGCTGTGCCTGGCGTCCCATCATTAGCATCAGTCCGACGAGAAGCAGCATCGGCAGGAGGCTAATGGCTAGCTCTAATAGCCCTGAGCCGCCGCCGGTGTCCTTGGCCGACACAGTTACTCGATACTCCTCCATAAGAGGCAGAAGGCGGTCATCGCCTTGCGAAGGGATGACGGTGTTGAATCTACCGTAGGTCGTCGGTGTCGTCTCAGTTGCGCGTGGTGCAGGAGTAGCTGCGCTCTCTGTTGTGGCTGGCGTAGCCTTAGACCCTGGCAACCCTGTGATAGCCGTGACGAAGGTCCCTTCAATAACTTGGCCCTTCATGGTCACGCTGGCGACATTCCCCGAACGGACTACATCGAGGAATGCCGTGTAGGAGAGAGTCATGGTGGGGGGCTCCTTTGGAACCAGCAGCGTGTAGGCGTTCCACGCCAAGACGATGAACATTAGCAACCACCATGCCCACGGGGGTATAAGGGGCCGGACAGGAGGGGTTGAGTGGGGATCTTTAGCCTTGGGTTGGCTAGGACGGTCAGACAACTTGGGTGTCGTGCTCACTCGTTTCTCCTCGATAACCTTTGATCAGACGAAGCACTTCTGATTCGTCGATTATATCATCTCTCATCCTCTCCTGCGCGGCCCGCACTGCAACGCTTCGGCCACGCTGGCGGCGCCGATCATCTCCGATCCGGCGAGGTCGGCGATGATTCGCGGCAGATAATCTGAGCAAATCCCGCTCACGTGACATGCATCCTTGTCCCAACAGCCGATGAATGTACAGCATGGCACCATACTTGCACGGTGCTCGACCTGAGCAGTGTTGAACCCCAGCGGGCGTCGAAGCTCACCTTCTGGATCTATGGGAGCGAGATCTTCCAGGCCGCGGAGGGTGACAATCGATGACGCGGGAAGAGATGACGGAGTTACTTGACGACAACGGTTACGAGATCTCCGACGAGCAGCGCCTGCCAGACGGTACGGGCTGGCAGTTCCGGCTGGCGTCCGGCCAGATCATAAGCCTGTTCGACGGCGGGAGCTGGAACGTTGAGGGCAGGAATCCTGACCCGATAGAGCGTCTGTTGTCGGAATACCAGACCGGCAATCGGTAGACTCGTCACGGCGGCGAGTGCCAGAAACAGCCACTATCGCCAAGACCATTGCAGGTATCATCTGATTGCCATTACCCGGTAATCCAAGCCAACCATAGCTAGAGTCGGGCTATTCTTCGATGCGCGCCAGCTTCTTCGCCAGAGCTTTCTTACCTTCCAAATCGTAGTTCTGCCAGATGGCCACCTTCTCCGCCTCGGGGGAGCCACCGCCGTGGACGCCGGCCACTAGCACCATCGCACCATGCCGCGAAACCGTCAGATCTTCGATCAACCGGAAGCACCTCAGGCGGTCGTCGGTCGTGACGCCGGCCCTTCCCTTGAGGTACTTGCGCATGAGGTCGCCGGTGCCGGGATTGAAGTAGTCGGCCTCGGAGGGCAGCGTGGCGATCAGGCCGCCCGCGATGTCGTGCACGATCTCGTATTCGTGGTGAAGGTTCGTGCCCGAGAAGTACTTGCCCGCGTTCGAGTAGATGGTATCGGGAAGGTACGTGCCCGAGGGCATCGGCTGGCCGTTGACCGAGGCGGTGATGCCGCAAGCGTAGACCATCTCCGCCGTGGTGATCATGTCCACCAGCTTCGAGCGGATGTGCGAGGCCCTGCCGACGCCGTTGTAGTCGGCCGCCAACGCGGCGCTGCCGAGCAAGATGTCCGCGATGCCCGGCTTGCACCCGCAGTAGCTATGCCGATGGTAGTTGGCGAAGGTGCCGGCGAGGATGCCTGCGTAATGCCACTCGCCACACATCAACACCCGCTCCCAGGGGACGAACACGTCGTCGAAGACGGTTAGCGAATCCGAGAATCCGTAGCGCGACGTCACAGGAGATTCCATCCGCTTCGTGGCAGCGGGCGAGCTGGCACGGCAGATCAGGGTGATGCCCGGTGCGTCCGCCGGGATGACGAAGGCCACGGCGTAGTCGGCGTCCTCCTTGCCCAGCGCCCGCGTGGGGAGAACGACCAGCTCCTCCGCGTAAGGCGCCAGCGTGTTATGGGCCTTCGCGCCCCTGACGACGATGCCGTCGGCCTTCCTCTCCACCACGCGCAGGTACATGTCGGGGTCCTCCTGCTCGTGGGGCTTAAGGCTCCGATCGCCTTTGACGTCGGTCATAGCCGCGTTAAGGGTCAAGTCGTCGTCTTGCACCCTGCGCACGGTCCTCAGAAGCCGCTCGTAGTAGCTGGTGCCAAGCTGCTTGTCCATGTCGTAGGTGACGATGGACAACGAGTTCAGGGCGTCGATGCCCATGCAGCGCTGGATGCAGCCCCCGGTCTGCTGGCAGTAGACGCGCGTCATCTGAACCTTGGCCATCAGGTCTTGGGGCGACTGGTGAATATGGGTGAAACGGTTTATTTTCTCCCCTGAGAGATGTGATTTGGCGGTCAACAGCCCCTCGTACCGTGGGTCCTGGGCCATGTCGTAGGTGAGGCTGATGACGTTTACGCCCGTGCGTATCTGTGGATGTTCGTAGGGCCTGTCGACCTTTTCTCCCCAAAGGTAGACGTTGTGACGCATGGCCTTCAGAGCCTCAAGGTAGTCTTTTGACGTGCGCATCATCGCCGTTCTCCTCCTATAGCCTATTGAAGCGCCTTGTCCCAGAGATCGTAAAGCACCTCGGGGACCTTAATGGCGTTTTCCGGGCACATCTCCGTGCAGCAGAAGCAGGAGATGCACTTCGTCTTGTCAATCGTCGGGAATGGGTCCATGGTTATCGCCTGGGGCGGACAGTTTGTTTCGCACTCGCCGCAGGTGATGCACGCGGCCTCCTCCACGGTCGGTACGACGGTGCCGATCTCTTTCAAGAGTTGCCCCTGCTCGCGCACCGAGATCGTGAACGTGGTAGGAAGCTGAAAGTTGGGGATGGGCTGCAGCTCGCCGACGATGTCGATCTCGCGCAAGTCGATGGGCCCGAGCCCTCGCGCGGCGGCGACGCGCAGCAACTCGACCTGCGCTGGATCGGCGCCCATCATCGTCACCATAACGGCGTCAAGCGCGGCCACGTTGGTGCTGGCCAGGAGCTTGCCCAGCGGGCGGCTGTGCCCGTGTGAAGGCCCGTTGCCCTCCATGACGGTGAGGGCATCCATGATGCTCAGGTCCGGCGGCCGTAACTGGTTGATGTCGACCAGCAGGTGGCAGAACCTGTCGCTGGTCTTGGCCTTCAGGTGTAGCATCGCCTTGGCGGAGCCCGCCACCAGCCCGTACAGGTTCTTGATGGCGCCGGAGATAGTCGTCAAGGTATGCGTCTTGAACTTGGGAAGATTGATGAAGTAGTCCGCCTCGAACAGCACTTTCGACACGAGCACGGAATCCGTAACGCCCGAGGAAATCGGCACGGTGACCACGCGCTCGGAGATGTTGGTGAAGCAGCCCCGCGATGCGTCCACGATACCTACTCTTTGCGCGGTGAGGAAGGAGTTGCCCTCGACACCTCCCGGGTTATCGCCCACGACCACCCTGGCCCCCTGCTCCAGGAGGACGTCGACTACCGCCCGGACCACGGCCGGATTGGTCGTGACGCCCTGCTCGATCGGGAAGACGCCGATGATGTTGGGCTTCACGAGCACCAGCTTGTCCCGCAGATTCACCCCGAACGTATCGAAGATAAAACGAATGTTGTCGCGCAAGTCGGGTCTGGCGGTGTCGATGATCACGGTGTGCATATGGGCATAGTAGCATTAGCGACTGGAAGTGTCAATTCACGTCTCACTGCAAGCTCAGGAAATCGATCCCGTTGGCGGAAGGACCTTGGGGATGTGCCCGATCATAGTCGGCCAGGGCTCGGGCCACGGCGCTGAAGGCATCTTCGGGGACCGGCAACGGAACAATGAGCACGCCAGCGTGAGGCCATTGGTTGGCGAAGAACTCGACGGTCAAAGGGATGAAGTGTCTGGCGTTTCCTGTTACGACGCAGCGGCCTTCGGCGCCAGCGAGTCCCAGTTGCTCCTCGTCGCTCAGCCCGATGCGTCCACTTTCCTGGCAACTGACGACGTCGACGCTGTGGCTCCTGGCAATCTCTGCGATCTTGCGAGACAGGTGCTCGTCAAGAAAAAACCGCATTACCTGTACGGTGGCTTAGAAAAGGGATATTTAGCCCAAACGTGCTCCGGGGTCAACTGCCGCTCTTCCTCCAGAATTCCGTCGATCTCTTCCGGGTAAGCTTCGGCGTAAGCCAGCGCGGCCCGGAGCTGCACCTCTGACAACCAGTGGTAGGCGGTCTTGAGGCGGCCCCAGTCTTTGTCCAAGGACAGAAACGCCCTAATGATCTCGAAAACCTCGAGGCCCGTGCCTGCCACCCGGGCCACGCGACCAGACGGGCCGTCGGCAAAAACCATCCCCGGGATGCGGCGCATCTTGACGGCCTCGCTAAGCATTTCGTTGGCCACACTGGAAAAATCCCTGCCCGTGCTGCGGCAGTTCTCCTCAATGGCCGATCGAGTTTCGTCAGGAATGCGTATGCTACTTGGCCTGGCTGCCATGAGTTGGCTCCCCTTGTTGCCGAATCTGTAATACATAAGTTACGGCATCCCGAGAATGTTGTCAAGGGCGATGCGGCCAGACAACGTGTCCTCACGGCGGCGGTGCGATCATAAAGGGCAGAAACAGCCGGTGCCGGATGTTGATGAGAAAAATGCCCTGGAAGGTACCGGCGGCATTGGTAACGCTGACCACGATCTGTTTGTTGCCGGGCGTTGTCCAGGTGTAGCTGTTGCTATCCGTTCGAGCGCCTACCGACGAGTGCGTCACGTTCGATTGATCCGTGGTCGTCCACGCGTAGTCGATCGGCAGCGAGACCGTGGAAGGATAGACGGTGACATCGAAGGTGTAGGGTATGCCGGCAATGCCCCAGGTCGGGCCCGCGACGGTCACACTGGAAGGGGTGACCGGCCAGGAGCTGTGGTAGGCGTAGGCAGCTCCAAACTCCATTCTGGTGACGCTTGGTTGCCACTGAGGTTCGCCGACGATGATGTCGGAGAAACCGTCGCGGTTGACGTCGCCGGCCGTGCTAACAGACGCGCCCAGTGTGTACCGCCCGGAACCTGTCCAGGTAGGACTACTGCTCAGACCCGTGGCGGACCCCAGGTACACGAAGGCACCTCCCCAAGTGCCCGACGCGGGGCTGTAATAGGGGTCGCCCACGATCACGGCGGCGTAGCCGTCGCCGTTGACGTCTCCGGCGGTGCCCACTGCGGAGCCGAGAAAGGTATCGGTCTGCATGCCGTCGGCCCGCCAGTCGGCATTGGACGGGCTCCCGGATGGACCCAAGCCGGTGGCCGAGCCATAGAAGACGAAAGCCGCGCCCTGGTTGGAGCTGCCGTAGTACGGCGCTCCGATGATGACGTCGGGGTAGCCATCGTGGTTGACGTCGCCGGCCGACGCCACCGAGATGCCGAACCGAGAGTACTGCTGGTCGCTCTGGGCAAACCAGTTGGCTACCGGGCTCAGCCCGGTGGACGAGCCGTAGTAGACGTAGGCCGCTGCGCTATTGTCGCCCGGGGCGCCGACCATTACGTCGCCGAAACCGTCGCCATTGACATCCCCGGTCGCGGCCACCGAAGCGCCGAAGCGGGTCGAAGATGCGGTGCCGCTGACCGTCCAGCTTGCTGTCGCCGACAGACCCGAGGCAGAGCCAAAGTACGCGAACACCCTGGGAGTGCCGTAGGAGTTCGTGGGCGCCCCCACGATCACGTCGGCGTACCCGTCGCCGCGAGGCGGGGGCTGTAGCCGCGCCCCTTTTTGGGGGACGCGTGCCTCTTCGAGTGCCGCAGGCCGTGGAAGCAATCACAGGCGGATGCTGTGGCGGGACCGTGTTGAGGGCCGGCCTGGTACAGCAAGGGCGCGCGCACCCTGAAGCGGTGCGGCTACGAGTGGGCGCTCCGGCGCGCGCGGATAGGCGCAGTCGAAATCGCCGGCTGCCCCGCACAGTACAAGGAGGATTATTCGACGAGGGTCACCGTGGGAGCGGGCATGAAGGCGTTGCCATCGTAGCTGATGTTGATGGAGCCCGTGCCGCCGATGCTCAAGGTGTCGGCGATGAGCTGGACAGTGGTGCTGCCGGTGCCACCGAGGGAGGCGTTGGCGCTGGGCAGATAGATGGTGCCGCCCAAGCTGTTGAGCTGCGCCGAGCTGCCTAATTGAAATGGCTGTGTGTTGGCGCGGTCCTGAAAGAGAAGGAGCTTGGCGTAAGTGCCGCTGGTGGGGGGCGAGAGGGTAACGGAGCCGCTGCCGTCGAGAACGAACTGCCCGTAGCTGCCGGCGCCGGTAGGATGGCTTGGGTCCTGAGTGTTGTAGAAGAAGACCCCGTTGCCCGAAACCAACGCCTGGTTGCGAACGGCGAAGCCCCCACCGGCCAGGATGTATATCCCCGGCTCCAGGGTTACCTGAGCGGTGTTGCGCACGGCAATGCCGCCGTAGTAGATGCCTGGCTGCAACGTGAGCACCTGGCTGCCGTTGATATCCAGCAGCACCGGATCGGTCGGCGTTCCACTGCGAATGGCCATACCGCTCCAGTCGGGTGCAGACAGGTTCCGCAGAGGATCGAGCTTCGGGGGCACCCCAGTTTGAGGGGTTGGTGAGATGGTCGCGTTGCCGATAAGGCGGTAGCCCCCCGTAATGTCCAGCTTGGACACTACGACGTCGACGTCGCCCGAGACGGATAGCGCGTCGGAACAGTTTGAGTTGACGGTCGCGCCAGCACCGGTGACAGAGAGCGATCCCGTACCGGAAACGGACATTGCCCCACACGCCGTCCGATTGAGGATGATGACGGCATCTGATGCGGGCAGGTTCGCAATGCCGGCGACGGCGGCGGCCGATACCCGCGGTGCGCCACTGTAGACAAGCTGGATGAGGCCGGTTGTAACCGTTCTAGTAATGGTGACCTGGACGAAATTGGCGTCGCCACTGCGAGAACCGGAGGAGGGCGGAACGTCGACGATCACGGAGTTGGTCAACCCATCGTTGTTGTAGCCGTTTTGAGCCGCGTAATACAGCGCCGTGTTTCTAGCGGCAGTCTGGCCATTGGCCAGGTCTGCTGCCGCAGCTTGTGTCGCCGCGTCCACAACGGTTTGCGCCAGCCTTCGCTCGACGAAGAGCTGGCCGGCGTCGACCACCAGCCCTGCCGTGGCCACCAGAACAAGCATCATTAGCCCAAGGGTGACCATAGCCTGGCCCCGCTCTGCCCGCGCGGGGCCGCCGCTGAGGCACCGGCGCGGCGAATCGGAGAGCGAATTGCGCATCAAATCAAGACACGGCCAGAACGCTACCGAGGCCACGGGCCGTGCTCCGTTATCCCCTGTCCCTCTAGCCGCAAGGGCAAGGGGACTGGTTGGTCGCCCGGATACTCGTTGCATATTATCATCAGAACTGTCCTCCCTTGACCACTGCAAGGCAGAGGGGATGTGGTTCAAAAGAGTATGCCCACCTGCGATGTGCTGCGCATCGTCACGTTTCCTACGCCAAGTATCGAGCTCGTAAAGGGTCGGAAAACATATTCCACCTCTACAAGGACACGGCTGCCTTTCAGGTTATCGCCATCCGGCCAGGTAGATCGCACGACGAGTCGACTGGGATCAAGGCCGACGGCGCGGCTGAGGACGACACCTGTAACGTTGGTGTCGTTGTTCGGAGCGGTAAAGGAAGATGAGCCTGGTCCAGTGGACGGAATGCCGTTGCGGCCGTGAAGCGCCGCGTAGCGCGACCCCTCGCGCGCGGCGTGTGCCAAAGTATCGTATTGCCATAGAGCTTGGCCAAGGTCCACGACGCCAAATAGCGACATCAAGAAAACGGGGAGGATCAGCGCGAACTCCGTCAGCGCCTGACCTCTCCCTTGAACCTTGCCCGCGGTCTTCGAGATCGCACGTTTCATATCTGCACCCGCATAGTCACCGTTCTAGTGAAGGATAGCGTGGCGGGGAGCAAAGGATAGGAAACGACCGGCGCGAAGTTGAACGCAACGGACACGCTCACGTACTGGTTGCCGTAGGCGTCCGTGCCGCTGGTAGACATTACGGAGGGGTTGGAGCCCGTCATACCGTGGAGTGTGGTTGTTTCCGCTATCACGCGGTTCTGAATGCCGCTGGTATCCAGAGCGTAATCGGGACTCGCCGACCCATATTGCGCCCCAACGTAGGCAGCGTTGCTGATACTGACGTTCGCGTAGGCGAGTCTACCCAGGTCAACCGTGCCGGTGAGGATGAGAAGGACCATCGGCAAGAGGAGGGCCATCTCCACGAGGCTCTGGCCCGACCGCGATCCCCGAGACGTTGTGCGCATGATGGGCTCCTTCACGCGAGGCTTCGCTCCAGTCCGGCACTAGCCGGCCAAGCCTCAGGATCGATCCCTCTCCGGGGAGGAGCCGAGCGACGACGTTCGCTTCTCCTCCCCGGAGACGGAATGATGACGTTGCCTGAGCGACTTTGACCAGTTCTCGCAATCCCGGGTGCCACCCCCCAAAGCCACACAACCCATCCCGGTAGCACGTGCAGACGCATCTTCCGCCGCTTCCACAAATGTACCACATCCAGGGTGACTGGCAATAACCCAAACGTCCTACCACCCGGCGACTTTTGGGGGTACTTTTCTCCTAACCCTTTACTGTCATACTTGATAACGTATGCACGAACGGTTGTTATTCTCGGTTGACAAGTATTGCAGGAACGGGCTATAATCCCCCTAGGACGCAGCCCCTTTGCCAGGCAGACGCACAGGTACTGGCGCTGGCAGCGGTGGGCGTGCGAGGTCTGGAGCCCGAACTCTCCGGCCAGTTAGCGGTATCACGAGGGGGCAACTGTCTTGGTAAAGAGAACTTACCAGCCGAAGCGCATCCCCAGGAAACGCGAGCACGGTTTCTTGAAGCGAATGAGCACCCATCAGGGTCGCAGAGTGCTGAAAATGCGCCGGCTAAAGGGTCGCAAGAGGCTTACCCCGGTCTAGGAGGAGAGTAGCCAGCCGGCGCGGCAGGGGTTATCGGCCGGTATGAGTTGCGCCTCTGTTTCGAGCCACAGCCAGCTATCTCCTTTCAGGGGGTGGTCGAAGAAGGGCGTCGATGTTGCAGAAAGAGTACCGGCTAAGCAAGGACGTGCGAATCAGGGCAGTGCGTGGCCAAGGCCGATCGTGGGCTCACCCACTTCTCGTCTTATATGCTCTTCCCAACGATCTTGGGTTGGCGCGCGTAGGCATGTCGACCAGCAAGCGTGTAGGCAGCGCAGTCGTCCGCAACCGGGCCAAGAGGCTTATCCGCGAGGCCATACGACCGCTGCATCCGCAGATCGAAACGGGCTGGGACCTGCTTCTTGTTGCACGTTCATCAATTGCCGCGGCGTCTCTTGCGGAGGTCAGCACGGCGGTGGTGCAGTTGCTCCGTCGATCTCGAACACTCGCCAGCGCGACTAGCAAGAGCCGGGCAGGAGGAAGTACGGCAGGTATGGAAACTGCCGCACAGGCGCGGCCGACTTCGGAAGGTGCAGAGGGTCGATTTCGATGAGAGTTGCCGCACTCGGCTTGATAAAGCTGTACCAGGTGACGGTGTCACGCCTTCTGCCCCCTTCGTGCCGCTACTATCCCTCCTGCTCCCAGTATGCTCTTGATGCTATTACCAAGTACGGGCTAGTTCACGGGGGATGGCTTACGGCAAAGCGATTAGCGAGGTGCCATCCCTTTCATCCGGGCGGCTATGACCCGGTAACTTGACATGGTAAGATCGTCCCGCCGGCGCTGGCCAACTGTGCGGCCGATGCGTGGCAGCGAGGATTCTTCTTAAGGAGGTTATAGATTTTGGGCCCATTGATCGATTCCTTGGGGCTCGTGTGGAACGTCGGCGTGGTGCAGCCCCTGGCCGACGCGCTGATCTTCTTGACTAACTTTTTTGGCAGCTACGGTCTGGCGATTATCGTATTCACGGTGGCCGTAAAGATCGTCCTTTTGCCGCTCACCATTAAGCAGTTGCAGTCATCAAAAGCGATGATGGCGATCCAGCCTCAGCTTCAAGCCCTCCAGAAGAAGTACGGCAAAGATCGCGAGAAGCTGATGCAGGAGCAGATGCGGATTTACAAGGAGAACAAGGTCAATCCTGCGGCGGGTTGTCTTCCGCTGGTGGTCCAGATGCCCATCTGGTTTGGCCTGTACCAGGCGCTGATAATGCTCTCCGGGCAGGAGAAGTTCGCCGCCAGCGGGTTCCTCTGGCTGTCGAGCCTGGCTCAGCCGGAAGGGCCGCCGTGGATTCTGGCCATCGCGACCGGCGCTACGCAGTGGGTTGTGTCGCGGATGATGACCCCCAGGTCCACGGATCCGCAGCAGAAAATGATGAATCAGATGATGCAGTTTATGCCGATAATGATGGTCATTTTTGCCTTCAGCGTGCCTTCCGGGCTGGTGTTGTACTGGGTCGCCTCGAACGTCTTCACCTTCGTGCAGCAGTACTTCGCCACCGGTTGGGGCTCTTTGTTGCCTGAAAAACAGGCCATAGTGGTCGAAGCCAGGGTGTCCAAAGGCCAACCTGGCGTGGCCGCCGCCGAGCGGGCGGTGGGAAAGGGTTCCGCGCCGCAAATCGAGGCTCCCGCGCGTGATGCCGAGGAGGCAATCGCGCGAGTTCGCTCACAAGGGAGCAAGAAGAAAAAAGGGCGCAAGAGATAGACACCGCTGCCCAACACGATAGAGGAGGACATCGTGGAGAGTCTGGAAGTTAGCGCAAAAACAGTCAGCGAGGCCATACAGCAGGCGCTAGCTATGTTGGGAAAGAGCCTGGAAGAGGTCGATATCTCGGTTCTGTCGGAGGGCAACCGGGGAATTCTTGGAATCGGGGGCGAAGATGCGAGGATCCTAGTTTCCGTTCGCTCCGGCCCGGAGGAGCCCTCCTTGGACCAGGTTGGCGCACAGGCCAAGCAGATTCTGGAGACGTTGCTCACCGGCATGCACGTCAGTGCCGTGGTGAGCGTGGTGCCAGCCGATGAGATGGAAGAGGAGAATTCGCCTATTACCTTGAATATCGAGGGCGACGATATGGGCATGCTCATCGGTCGTCGCGGGGAAACGCTGGGCTCGCTGCAGTTCATTGTCAACCTGATCGTCGGCAAACAGGTGCACCGCTGGACCAGGGTCGTGGTCGATGTGGCGGGGTACCGCTCACGACGCACGGAAACTCTGAAGGGTCTGGCCGTGCGGATGGCCGAGCGTGTGCGGCTGACCCACCAACCCATTGCCCTTGAGGCTATGCCGGCCCACGAGCGGCGCATCGTTCATCTCGCCTTGCAGGAGAGTCCCCACGCCACAACGCAAAGTGTTGGCGAGGGGGAGGAACGCAAGGTAGTGATAATGCCCAAGAAGTAGCTGGGGATAGGGCAGCGATCGTTGGAACGCCCAAGCTTCCTGGTCGTCGGCCATGTGACCCACGATATCGTCGGCGGAGGCCGCCGGCTCGGCGGAGCAGCGGCCTATTCGGCCGTGGTCGCCAGGAACCTGGGCGAAAAGGTGGCGATGGTGACTAGCTGCGGCGAAGACCTGGACCTGGCAGCGCTCTTCGCCGGCGTAGAGATCTTCCGCGTGCCATCATCACAGACGACCGTTTTTCAAAACTTGTACGGAAGCCAGGGTCGCGAGCAATTTGTGTCCTCCGTGGCCCACAGCATAGAGCCGCGCCACATACCACTCGCCTGGCGCAATGCCGGGGCTGTTCACCTTGCGCCGGTGGCGCAGGAGGTGGCGCCTGGCGTGGCCAGCGTATTCAAACGATCGTTGGTTGGGTTGTCACCCCAGGGCTACATGCGTGCCTGGGACAGCACTGGGCGGGTTCATCCCATTCCCTGGGAATGCAGCCAAGAAACCCTGTCCCAACTCGACGTGGTATTCGTAAGCGAGGAGGACGTGGCCGGCGATGGGGCCGCTACGCAGGCATACGCCGATGCTGTGGACGTCTTCGTCGTGACGCGTGGCGCGCTGGGTGCCACCTTGTTCGTCAAGGGTGAACCGTTCGCGTTTCCGGCCTTTCGCGCGCGGGAAGTCGACGCCACCGGATGTGGCGACGCGTTTGCAGCATCCTATTTGATCGAGCTACGCCGCACGGGCGACCCGTTCCAAGCGGCTGTCTTCGCCAACGCCGTGGGCAGCCTCCTGGTCGAGCGCGAGGGTCTGGCCAATGTTCCGACCATCCGGGAGATCGAAGCGCGCTTGAAGGCCCGCGGCGAGTGTTCCCAAGAGGTTTGAACGGACATCTGAAACGGGCGCTCGAGCTTGGCGGGGGACGGAGTCCTTCGGCGCCCCGATGCATCGGGGTCGCCGTCAAGCCGCTTGGCAGCAGGCGCACCAGAGAAGGGCTTGACGCTAGCCCCGATACATTGCTGGAGACGTATCGGGGCGGCGAAGGGCCAGAAGGCATGTTCGCGGTGGGCAGGGTTTGTGCTGTAGCGAATCAAAAAGGCGGGGTAGGCAAGACGACTACCGCCATCAACCTCGGGGCATACCTAGCGGCGAGTGGCCGGAGCACTCTGTTGGTCGACATGGATCCACAGGCCAACGCGACCAGCGGTCTTGGCTTCGACAAGATGCAGGTATCTCCCTCGATCTACGACGCGCTGATGGGCCAGGCAGACCTTGGCAGCACGGTTGTGCTCACCAATCGGGTTGGCCTGGACCTCGTGCCGGCGGCGATTTCTCTGGCCGGCGCAGAGGTGGAGATGGTCAGCCTGCTGGCGCGTGAGGAGCGACTTCATCGCGCGCTGAAGAAGGTGAACGACCGCTACGACTACGTGCTGCTGGACTGTCCGCCCTCGTTGGGGCTGCTGACGGTGAATGCACTCACGGCCGCCGATGGCGTCATCATACCGATCCAGTGCGAGTATCTGGCACTGGAAGGTGTCGGGCAGTTAGTGAACACTATTGGTCTGATCAGAGACAACCTGAATCCGCGCTTGCGGGTGCTGGGGATGATTATGACGATGTACGATTCGCGCACGAACCTGTCGCAACAGGTCGTGGCCGAGGTTCGCCAGTACTTCCCGGCGCTGGTTTTCGAGACCATCGTGCCACGCAGCGTGCGACTGTCAGAGGCGCCCAGCTACGGACAGTCGATCCTCGACTACGACCCGGCGTCAAAAGGTGCGGTGGCCTACAGGATGCTGGCCGAAGAGGTCATGCGACGGTAGGATGCGTAGAGACGACCCGGCGGGTCGTCTCTACCCGGCGGGTCGTCCAAAGTCGGCGAATGGCGAAACCGGTTCGTGTTTCGAAGCGTTGTGGGAGGTGACGGACCATGCTGAAGCCCAAGGGCGGCCTGGGGAAAGGTTTGGGAGCGCTGATTCCTATCACCACCTCGCAGGTCGCCGACGTTGCGGTCGACGTGATCGCCCCCAACCCACGCCAACCCCGCCAGACGCTGGATGCCCTCGACGAGCTGGCCGATTCCATTCGCGAGCACGGCATCATTCAGCCGCTGCTGGTCAGCGAAACGACGCCTCAGGACCGGCAGATATCCCCGACAATCAAGTACCAGATCATCGCCGGAGAGCGCCGTTGGCAGGCGGCCAAGATAGCGGGCCTGGCCAAGGTGCCCGTGATGGTGAAGGACGTGACGCCGCAGCAGGCGCTGGAGGTGGCGCTGGTGGAGAACATTCAGCGGGCGGACCTGACCCCGCTGGAAGAGGCCGAGGCTTACCGCCAGTTGACGAACGAGTTCGGGTTGACGCAAGAGAAGGTCGCCGCCATCGTGGGCAAAAACCGGACGACGGTGGCCAATGCGCTGCGGTTGCTGGGGCTGCCGGAGGAAATCAGAGCGGCGCTGGCAGGCGCCAAGATAAGTGAGGGACACGCGCGGGCGCTGCTGGGGCTGGTGCGGCGAGACGATCAGTTGATCGCTCTCGGCGAAACCTTACGCCGGGACCTCTCGGTGCGCCAGACCGAGGAACTGGTGCGTCGGATGAGGGCAAAACCTCGAACTCCGGCAGGTAGGCGGGGCCCAACACCGCACGCACAGGCCCTCGAAGACGAATTCCGCAACGCGCTGGGCACGAAAGTCAGCGTCTTCGCGAGCAGAAAAGGTGGCAAGCTGGTCATCCACTTCTACTCCGAGGAGCAGCTCCAGGCTATCTATGACCTCATCGTCGGCAGACAACGTTTCACGTGAAACACGAGGGGGGAGCGAAACCACGGAGGCACAGAGACACGGAGGGGTACGAGTCAAAGGACTCGTCTGACGATGCCGTCCTTCAGGATGGGGCTGTTGAAGTTAATGAGTAGGCCGACCTTTTTGTTGGCAAGACGCACGTAGGTCATTAGCTGCGCGTGGTGGATGGGTAGAAGTCGCTCGATACACTTTAGCTCCACAATTACCTTGTCTTCCACGACAAGATCCAGCCGGTAGCCACAATCTAGTTGAACATCCTTGTACTTGAGCGGAAGATCAACTTGCCGCTCGTAGGAGATCTGCCGCAAGGACAGTTCACGACACAGGCACTCCTCGTAGGCGGACTCGAGCAGCCCTGGACCTAACGTCTTGTGCGCCCCAATTGCCGCCCCTAGTATGGAGTCCGTCAACGCCTCTTCAGTAAGCACACCTTACCTCGTCTCAAATGCTTAGTCAGATATCCTGGTCAATCATATTTACGCACCCTATCCCCCGGGCCCCTCCGTGACTCCGTGACTCCGTGTCTCCGTGGTGAACAAGCCCCGGGAGCGACCGTACACGGCCACAAACGCCGCGAGGGACACGAGGGAGCCGACGGCTGCCCAAAGCAGCACGTCACGCCTGTCGCGAGGGGTCTCGGTGACGCTCTGTGCGCGTTGCTGGTGCCAGGCCAAGACCAACTGGGACTTGAGGGAATCTCGAAACTCGGGGGAGGGCTCAACCGGCACCAGCACGGCCTTCAGGCGCTGCGCCAGCAGTAGAAGAGGCTCGAGTTCACGGCGGTAGCCGGCGAAAACGGCAAGGTACGCCACTATGTCGTCGGTCGTGCCGTTCAGTTGCTCCACGTACTGGCCAACCAAGTCGGTCAGCACCCTGTGTCTCATGTCGATTCCCTCTAGCCTCCTGCCGGCGGAGGCGCAAGCCGTGAACGGCGCAGGTGCACTCGCTTCGCGGCTCTTGCGAGCGAGCAGAAAATCCTCAGTGCGCGCGAACCGGCCTGTCCTGCGATGGTGCCAGCTCGTTTTTCAGCGAGCTCAACGTCCGATGCAGTAGGGCTTTCACCGCGCCCTCGGTGCGCCCCATAACACGAGCAATCTCGGCGTTAGCCATCTGCTCCACAAACTTGAGAATCAAGAGCTGCTGGCGATCGATAGGCAGCCTGGCGATGGCGCCGCGAAGCTCCACTTTCTCCTCTGCCGCCTCGGCCGCAGCAACCGGATCGGCCGCCGGGTCTTTCAACTCCGGCACCTCCTCCAGTTGCACCGCTTTTCGCCGACTGGTATCACGCAGCCAGTTGGCCACTATGTTGTGGGCGATGCGGTACAGCCAAGCGGCAAAGGGAGCGCCCTGAATGCGGTAGCGCTGCAGATTGTCCAGGGCCTGAAAGAAGGTCTTCGCCGTCAGGTCTTCGGCGACGTGGATGTTCCCAGTGCGGTAATAGATGTAGTTGTAGATCTAGCGCAGATCGCGCTCGTAGAGGACGCCGAACGCGCTGACATCCGTCTTGGCCTGTTCGGCCAGCAGTTCGTCTGGCATAGTGGCAGTCACGCGAACCAAACTCCTGTACGGTTGCCAAGCTCCAATTT
>JACQUC010000019.1 GCA_016210495.1 Chloroflexota bacterium | reverse complement strand
GACGAGGCCCTCCTGGCCGCGGGCGCCGAGCTGCTGGACCGCGAGCTCGCCCGGGACGACCGCCACGTGCGGCTCATCGGGGTTGGCGTGGGCGAGCTGTCGGTGCGGAGCCAGCAGCTTTCACTTTGGGAGACGGCGGACGAGCGGGAGCATAGGCTGGCGACGGCGCTGGACGAGATCAGGTCGCGGTTCGGCGTGCACTCCGTGCACAAGGGCGCGGCGGCGCAGGGCGCGACGCCAACGCGGTACAGGCCGTTCGGAAGGACGGTGGGGGAGACGAGGGCGAGGTGATAGCCCGCAACGAATCGTGCCATAGCGACGTTGACAGGAAAAGCCAAGTAATGGAGAATGCTGCCTATACTTGCATATAGGTACGATGGCATGAATACCCACGAAGTCGCGAAACTGGCAGGGATCCATCGCGACACTTTGCTCCGCTGGCTCAGGGCGGGCCTTGTGCCAGAGCCAAGGAGGGATCGGAGAGGTTGGCGTCAATTCACACCTGACGAAGCGCGCCAGATAGCGTCATTCGCTGGGAACACGGCCAGCGTGCTCGCTGAGACGCCAGCCGTCTATGATGCAACTCCGCTACCGAGGCCTCATTCCGTGCTGACCACTCTCGATTGGGACTTCGCCGGTGCCACAACGAACTACCTCACGCATGGCCTTCATCCCTATCCCGCAAAATTCATTCCACAGATTCCCAATGCGCTGATCCAGGAGCTTTCGTCCGTGGGCGACACGGTGCTTGACCCTTTCTGCGGCAGTGGGACTACGCTTGTGGAAGCGCTGCTGCTGAAGCGACAAGCGGTGGGCATTGACGCGAATCCAATAGCCTGTCTGATATCAAGAGCAAAAACGTTGAGGGTAACTGAAGCAGATTTGGAAGGGGCCAACGCGATAAGGGATGCCCTGGCGAGCGCAGAGCAGCGCTTCGGCACAGGGCAAATGTCGTTCCTGGAACAATGGTGTGCGGAACCTGCGGCAGCTCCATGTCCACGAGATATTGAATTCTGGTTCGAACCCCACGTCATTGAGGAACTCAGGTACCTGCGACAGTTGTGTGAAACAGCCAAGCCTGCTGGATTGCACACTCTTGCGCAGGCCAGCCTGTCCTCAATTATTATTTCTGTGTCTCGTCAGGACTCAGATACCAGATATGTCCGGCGGCAGAAACATGTAGCGCCGGGCGAAACAGTCCGGCGGTTCTCGCGCGCATTGGCACAAGTCGTTGCGCGCGCAGAGGAGTTTTCGGATGTCGTGGAGGAGCGCTTCGCGGCCAGGGTAATTGAAGCGGACATGAACAATCCGCCCCTTCCCTCCGAGGTTGGAACTGTAGATCTGGTGGTCTGTTCACCTCCCTATCCGAACGCGTATAGCTACCATCTGTATCACAGGACCCGAATGCTGTGGCTTGGGATGGATGCCGTGAAGTTCAAGAAGGAGGAGATTGGCAGTCACCGCAAGTATAGCAGCAGAGGGCCAAACAGGGCGACAGTGGAAACGTTCAGGGCCGAAATGACCGGCATTCTTGATTGGATACGCAAAACCCTGCAACCCCAAGGGTACTGCTGTCTTGTGGTCGGCGACTCGACGATCGCGGGCCGGGTGATTCGTAACGACCAGTTGCTCGCGGATATAGCGATTAAGCTGTCGTTTGAAGTCGATGCGTGGCTGACCCGCCGACTGCAGGACAATCGGAAGTCATTCAACCCCAAGATTGGCAAGATTCGAGAGGAGCACATCCTGGTGCTCCGCAACGGGGGTTAGCAGTGGTTGAGACCGCAACTGTGGTCTGCAGGATGAAACCGTACATCCAACCGTTTGAGCGAGAGCTGGCGCTCCGTGAACTGGCGAAGTTCGCTGGCGCTTCGCCTGAGACCGTGACCAGAACGGGCAACGACTACTATGAGGTGACATGCTCCGTGCACGAGAGCGTGTTGGTGGACAGGCTCGCCTATTGGGAGATCGTCCAAGGGACCGCAGCGATGTGGACTATCCAGGTGCGGCGCGAAGCCACCGCATCGGTTGTGAGAAACGGGATCAGACCTGCAGACCTTCTGCGGGTGCTGCCCTTTCGTGGTGAGTCCATCCCGGTACCAAGCAGGCGGAGCCTCCGCTATGGCCCACATGACATCCATGACTACCGTGGGAAGTTCTTCCCCCAGTTGGTGCGAGCTCTGCTTAACCTGAGCGACCTTGAGAGTGAGGGCACCGTTCTTGATCCGATGTGTGG
The DNA here is from genome assembly GCA_016210495.1 of Chloroflexota bacterium. The sequence goes on along the minus strand of JACQUC010000019.1, from coordinate 3,070 downwards.
CAGCGGGACCACACTCGTGGAAGCCAATTTATCCGGCTACGCCGCCATCGGGGTGGACCTCAATCCCCTTTCGGTGGTGATAAGCCGGACGAAATGCGCGTTGCTTCGAGCCAACCCGGAGGGACTCGTCCGCCAGTATGAGGCGCTACGAGACGCGCTCATGGACCGGCCGGTTCTCCGTATTCCATTGGCGTGCTCATGGCTTGAGAAGCTGACGCAGCAGGACCAGTATTACCTTGCGCGGTGGTTCGCGCCCAACATCTTGCTGGAACTTGATCGCATAGCAACCCTCATTGACCAGATGGAAGCGTCGCCCGCCAGGGATCTGTGCTGGGTCTGCCTCAGCGATATCCTTCGGACGGTGTCTTGGCAGGAAACCGACGACCTTCGAATACGCAGAAAGGACATGCTTGAAACCGGTACCGACGTTGTTGCGACATTCCTGAAGCAACTCGGCAATAGCGTCAGACATGTTGTCGCCTTCTTGCTTGAAGAAGGTGGCGTTCGGGCACCGAGGTTCAAAGTAATCGGTGGTGATGCCGCTTCTGTACTTGATGACGCGAAAGTGCTGTTCAAACGGGTCGATGCTGTGATCACGTCCCCGCCATACGCAACCGCGCTGCCGTACATTGATACAGACCGTCTCAGCCTGTCCTTCCTGAACCTGCTTCCCCGGAACCTCCATAGGAAACTAGAGGCAGGAATGATCGGGAACAGGGAGGTGACAAGGCGGCAACGCGACGCACTCTGGGAAGAATACCTGCGCTCCAAGAGCCTCCTGCCCCCTGAGACGGTGGCACTCATCGATCGAGTGGCCGAAGCCTATGGCGGAAACGACGCGGGGTTTCGCAGGCGGAATCTGCCGGCGTTGTTGGCCAAGTACTTTCTTGACATGAGGGTGATCCTGCTCAAGCTAAGCCACGTGACGCGGTCCGAGGGTCATGTGTTCCTAGTCGTAGGTAACAACCACACCGTTGCGCAGGGAACGCGGATAGAGATCGGAACGGCCACCCACCTCGCGTCAATTGGAGAAGCAATGGGATTGCGGCTCGTGGAACTGATCCCCATGGACATGCTGACCCCCAGGGACATATTCAAGAGGAATGCTGTTAGGTCGGAGTCCGTAGTGCACTTCCAGGCCCGATCTTAGGAATAGCCCCACCTCTTGCCTGACGGTCGCAAGTTTGTGCATGTGCCGAGGAAAGCGCGGTGCATGGGTCGGCCCTGAGGGATGATCATCGCTTCGTACTCATAACCAGAGCCAGCGGGGACGAGAATGATGACGAAGATGTCTCCGGGACTTGCGCTCTGCACGAGCGAGCCGCAGTTGAGACGGAACTCGCTGCGCTCAGCGTAACCGTAGAGCCGCACCTGTTGCAGGTGAACCGAGGGGCCTTGGGCAGGCGTCGCGCGGAGGTCGATACGTCTCTCTCGGTAGTGCCCCCTCGTGCCTGGCGCTGCTTGAAAAGCTTCAGGCCACCCCCAGAAGTCGGGATTCGCGTCACGCGCTGCGAGGGGAATGAAAATGTCCCTCGAATACCCCGTCTGCTGACGCGTATCACGCGGGCCCAGAGTCATTGCAAATGTGGCGAGCACTTTGCCAGGCTGATCCACAGTCGCAACAGAGGGAACGGATGAAGATACCCGCGGTCCCCGTGGCACTGGCACGCGGCGAAACAGCGCCGTTGTCGCGCCTGATGAAGGTGGGGTGTCTCCTGGACCTACGTGAGTGGGCGCGGTCTCGTCCAGCAAGTAACCCTGCTGGTCGAGCTCAAGGAGGAGCGCGGGATCAAGACGGCGTACAGTTCCGCTCCCCTCATTGATGTACTTGTCATACACCCCACAAGCGTGGTCAAAAGCTGTCGCATCTTCAGCGACAGTCAAGTCGTAGTCTAGTCGTACACTGAGTTCGTAGTTCTCATACAGACCTCCTCTTGTGAGGTTGTTGGAACCCACGAGTGCTACTCCCTCCGTGTTGGTCCTCTCGAAGAGGTAAAGCTTGGGGTGAAAGGTGCCTCCGCCGGGGTTGTTAAAGATATTCACGGATGCACCAGTCTTCAACAGTAGCTCGAGGCCTTGGCGGGAGGTGCCCCTGTGGTTCACACCCACGGTCACGTCAAGGGTGCGATCGGGTGATGGGAAGGCCCGAAGGTGATCGAAAAGGATCCCCACACCGCTTGCCTTTGCGAATGCAACAGCGATGCGAACAGTGTCAAAGCGATCCGCCGTGCGAGCGAGTAGCTCGGCGACATGATCCCCCGCCCTGTTCCCTCTGCCACCGAGAGGCTGGTCAACGACTGTGACGTTCGGCATGGCCACCTCCTGCGCGGTTTGGCCGGTGGAAGTATACCTGAGGTCGTAGCGTGAGGCCATGTCGGGCGCCCTGCCAGGTCCGGGGCGATGCTACGCCCTCTCGGTCTCCATCGGGTGAGGCATCGATATAGAAGACAGGTTCTGGAACTGAAGCTGCATTCACGGCAGGTGTCCGCCTTTCCCGCCCTTCTGCGGACGGCCTCATCGCGAGAGCGGGCACCGGTGTGCGGCCCCACTCTATGCCCCCTCACGCGCGCAGCAGGGCCACCACCGAGGCGACGACAAAGCCGCCGTTGTGGCTGACGCTCAGGTCGCAGCTCAGGACGCGGGCCGTGTCGAACTCCGGCGCGAAGGCGAGGTACGGCCTGCCCTCCGGCGTGTGGCGGACCTCGACGGCGTGCCAGTCGCCCGGCGGGAGCGACAGGGCCTTGAACGCCGCCTCCTTGGCCGCGAACACCGCCGCCAGCCGCTCCACGTCCGCCCCGGCCTCCTCCGAGGGATGGAACAGCCGTCGCCGGAGGGCCTCGCCGCCGCGCGACAATGCGCTCTCGAACTGCCGTAGGTCCACCAGGTCCACGCCCGTCCGGACCGCCAGGCCCTCCATGTCGCCCTCCCGCTGGGAGCACCGGACCACGCGAGGTTGGTTGGGTCGTACCTGTCCCGCGCGCCGCGACCAGCATACGCTGGCCTCACCTGGATTGGGAGGTGGCCATGGACATGGTGAGCGCGGCCCCGAGCAGCGGGATGAAGTGGCGGG
>JACQUC010000142.1 GCA_016210495.1 Chloroflexota bacterium | reverse complement strand
GGGTAGGGTGAGGGTGTGCTGGAATGGAAGCAGTCATTTGCCTAAGGCACATAGCAAGCACCAGGGGACCCCTCACCCTCACCCTCTCCCTTTTGCGAAAGGGAGAGGGGCTTGGCCCCTCGAATCAGCCGCGCTTTACAAATTAGTTGGAACAGATGTTCGCGAGCCGCCCCTACCGGAATTGCCCCTGCTGGACTTCTGCCGGCGGACGGGGCTGGAGCGCGACGCCGTCGAGAACCTGATCTCCGTCGGAGCCTTCGACGGCCTGGGTATCCCGCGCCGCCAGCTCCTATGGCAACTGCCGGAGACCCTGCGGCTGGTGGGGTCGGTCCGTCCGGTAGGGGCGGTTCGCGAACCGCCCCTACCGATGACGTCCACCAGCGACGTCGATCTTCCGGCTATGTCCATTCAGGAGCAGGCCAGCGCCGATTACTTCATACTGGGCCTCTCTCCAAATACACACGTGATGGAGTTCTATCGCTCGCGGCTGGACGGGTTGCGTGTCGTGCCCATCGACGAGCTGGAGTGCACACATGACGGCGTCCTGGTGCGCGTGGCAGGACTGGTGGCCTGCCGGCAGCGCCCAGGCACGGCCAAGGGGTTCGTCTTCATCACGCTGGAGGACGAAACGGGACTGGCGAACATAATCGTCAATCCCCAGGTTTACGAGGAGTACCGCCCCATCGTGCGCGGCGAGCTGCTCGTGATCATCGAGGGCACGCTACAGAAGCAGAACGGCGTCACCAACATCTCGGCACGGCGCTGCTTCAAGATGCCCCGGTTACGTGCGCAGGAGCAGCACACGTTGCCCAGGTCGAGGGATTTCCATTAGAGCGGCCAGCCATTGGCACACATCTTGCACCAGCTTCGTCAAAAAGGGCCTTCATATCTCCGTAATCTCCCTCCGGGCCTCGCGTTACGATTGTATCTACTTCTTTGTCCTTTGCCAACCCTGACAGGAGCCGAGGATTGGCAATACCGCAGGCCTGAATAACATCCGCATCATCACCATCGCCCGTGCCCACAATCCCACGACCGATTTCTCAGGAGGAGGAACAAATGAGAACATCACCAGTGTCAGGGGGGATTGGGTGGGGGGTCAAAAAGAGCTTTACTCGTCTACTGATCGCCGTGCTGCTGACCACCGTGGCAGCCGCCACGCCGTACCTGCCGGCGGCTGGGCAGGCCAATATCGTTCAGAACGGCGACTTCGAGGTCCCGCCGGCTGAAACCCCGCGAACGGGTCTGCCGCCTGAACTGTTCAAAGCTTATGCGAAAGGAGAGACTTTTGGGGGCTGGACCGTCGACCCGAGCGCGCCTGGCCCAGGCATCCGGCACATTGGAACCATCTGGCAGGCAGCCAGTGGCAAGCAGTCGGTCGTGTTGTCCGATTTCGACGCATCCGCGATCTACCAGGACGTTCCCACGACGCCCGGACAGATCTACCGCCTGCGCTTTGCCATGTCCGGATCCCCAGAGTCAGGCAGTGCAGGCGCCGACATTCGGATGCAGGTCAGCTTCGGGAGCACGGTGCTTCCAGAATTCCGAATGGACCTCCTTAACGTCCCGGGGGGGCACTCCGCTCAGAACATGGGGTGGCAGTACTTTGAACGAGACTTGATAGCGACAGCTGCTACCACCCGGCTCAGGTTCGCGAGTTTGAACTTTGGCGCCGGTGACGGTCCCACAGTGGACGATATATCGCTTACCCTCCCGGGTCAGGCTACCCCGACGCCCACGCCAGGTCTCCCTACTCCGACGCCGGCGCCCACGCCTACACCGCCACCACCTCTCACCGATGGGCTCTGCCCGCCGACGGCGCCCTTCTTCCCTGAGACGGGCTTCTGCATCGACAGCCAGCCCATTCAGGCCTACTTTCAGGGCCGCGGCAGCGTGGACACCTTCGGCTTCCCCGCCTCCCGCACCTTCCGCCTCCTCGGCTTTCCGGCGCAGGTCTTTCAGCGCCACGTCCTGCGGGTGCACCCCGACGGCGTGAAACCCATGAACTTGCTCGACCCGGACGTCCTGCCCGTCACCACGGTCAACTTCGCCACCTTCCCTGGCCACGACGCTGCCCTGGCCGGCAGCGCGCCTCCGCCGACGACGCCGAACTACGGCCAAGCGGTGCTGGCGCACTTGCAGGCGAACGTACCGAACACGTTCGAAGGGGTGAGCGTGCAGTTCCTGCAGTCCTATCTTGCCGCCGGAGAGGAGGCCGCGCGGGCGGGAGACTTCCCGGCCCTGGTGGCCCTGGAGATATGGGGCTTCCCGACCAGCCGTCCGGCACGTGACCCCAACAACGCCAACTTCATCTACCAGCGCTTCCAGCGGGGCATCCTGCACTCGTTCCCTGACCCCAACAACCCAGCGGCACGCGTGACGCGGGGCATACTGCTGGCCGACAACCTGAAGTTCGTGCTGACCAACGACCCGGTGCTGTTGCCTGTGGACCTGCGAGGACAGGTACAGGGAAGTCGTTTCTTCAACCAGTACTGTCCGAACAACCCTGGATGGCTCTGCCGCTCGGCCGAGTTGACTGAAACGGATCTGACTGCGGCTATCGAGAAGCAGCGGCAGTAGGTTATCTCTGCTACTTGTCATTCAGGCGAGCATATGCTAACATACCTTGAGCCTAGAAAACATTCGAGGTGCTCCGGCTGTCCCCAGCGTTGGCTTGCGGGTTGCGGGTTGGTCGGCTGGTGAAGGGCGCTTGCAACGTCGGGTGCTCCGTTCGCCGCGATACCATCAAGAAGGTGGGGCCATGACCGCGACTGAGCCAGATGAAGGTCTGCGACTGATAGTCGACAACTCCCCCGACGTCACCTTTTGCCAGGATCGCGACCTTCGATATCTATGGATCAAGAATCCCGCGCCACCGCATAGCGCAGACCAGTTGGTCGGCAAAACGGACCGCGACATCTTTGGCGAACAGCAGGCGCTGAAGCTTGCCGACCTCAAGCGCCACGTCCTCGAGACCGGCGCCGAGATCAGGTACGAGCTGCCGTTGACCGTAGCGGGGAAGGAGTACTGGTACGACAGCGTCTTCAAGCCACGCCGAGATCAGAGCGGCCACGTCGTGGGCATACTGGGATGGGCTCGCGACGTGACCATTCATAAGCGGGAAGAGGAGGAGCGCGAGCGGCTGCTGGCAGAACTGGGTGCAACCATAGCTTCAGTCGCGGACGGGCTAGTCATCTATGATTCGACGGGGAACATAGTCCGGGTGAATCCCGCCGCGGAGAGAATGCTGGGCTACTCGCTCACCCAACTCCAACTGCCCCTGTCGGAACGAATTGCGTTGGTGGGCGCCGAGACCGCCGCGGGCAAGCCCTTTTCAATCGATGAGCTGCCGGTACAGCGGGCTATGAGGGGTGAGACGGTGCACGGCGTAGTGACGGTTCTCCACCCACCAGACGGCGGAACCATCTGGACCTCGGTGAGCGCAGCGCCGATCCGCTCCTCTGACGGGCGAGTCCTGGGCAGTGTGGCTGGGTTCACCGACATCACTGCGCTACACGAGCTGCAGGAGCAGCGCGAGGATTTCATTCGCAGCATCTCGCACGATCTGCGCACCCCTCTCGCTTCCATCCTCGGCCAGGCACAGGTGATCAAGCGATTCGCGGACAGGACGGACCTGGTACGCGATGGAGCGGACGCCATTCTTGCCGGCGGACGACGGATCGAAGCCATGCTTCAGGATCTTGTGACGTCGGTGCGCCTGGAGGCAGGACAGATGCCACTCGAGCTGCGGCCGATCGCGCTGGGAGACCTTGTGGCCGAGATGCTGGCGAGAAGCTCGGGGGCGATGGAAATCGGTCGCGTCGGAGTAGAGGTGCCCGCGGACCTCCCACGGGTTCTGGCCGACCCGGATCGCCTGGAACGGGTCTTGATCAACCTGCTCACCAATGCGCTGAAGTACTCTCCTCGCGAAACTGAAGTCCTCTTCAAGGCAGAGGCACGAGAGAATGAGGTCAGGGTTTCGGTAAGCGACTCCGGTACCGGGATAAGCCCCGACGACCTGCCTCGCATATTCGACCGGTTCTACAGGGCCAAAGGTCATCGCGAGACAGAAGGGTTAGGCCTGGGTCTCTTCATCGCCAGGATGCTGATCGAGGCGCACGGCGGACGCATCTGGGTCGAGAGCGAGCTGGGCAAGGGAAGCACCTTCTACGTGTCGCTGGCAACTTGCGAGTGATTGCATTCTCGACGCCGCTCAATTCCGTCAGAATAAGAATCCCGATCGATTTGGGGCCGAAAACACTTGATTCCTGCGACCTGACCTGGTATCATAGTGGCGTACGTTAAGCTCCAAAGATAGTTATTGGGGGGTGGGTGTCCCCAGTGGACGCCGATCCCCCTTTTTCATCGCTTTCCAACAAAAGTAATGTCCTTCACTCTTACGAAAGCCAGCGCTTCTTTGAGTTCATCGTCAGCCAACTGCAGGGCAACCTCCTTGAATGGGCCGGCTAACATATCCGTCACTTGAAGCATCTCGACGTAGATTGAGTCGGCGTGCGTTATATGTTTGAACGCCGGCAGTTCATAGTCATTGCGGATGTACTCCTCGAGGTTGAGCCGGTCGTCCAGCGACATCTCAAAGCGATCCAGGACTAGCTCGCGTTCCTCGGTCTCAAAAGTTGCGGAAGCAAAATGGAAGTAAAGCAATTGCTTAAGCACGAAGTTTCTAAAACGGACAGGTTGCCTGCCGCCATAGGAGTGTGGGTGCAGGTACGGGCCGGTATACTCGTGCTTCCTTAAGAAAACGCAACTACAAGCCATCAAGCCTTCGTTAGCACACGCTGCAAGACCCTGGATGAGGAGCCTGCGCTGCGGCGACATCTTCTGCTGCTTCGCGGATTTCAGTTCCTTGGTCACGCCGTAGTAGTAGCGGTAGTTAGTGAGATGTTCCATAACGTGTTTGTAAGTTGTATCGGCAACGTGGAGACCGAAAACCAAGTAGTAGGGGGTACTCCCATCCCACCGGTCCCCAGGCCAATGTCACCAGATTCATCTACAAACAAGAAGCCTCTAGCCGGCGGATTAGACATCAGGACCACCATCCTCCAAACCCGCCATCTCCAGTACTTCCTCTGCAATCCGCTCCGCCGCGTCGATCTTGACCATCTGCCGGGCACGCATGCTCATGTCTGACCGCCGCTCGTCGTTGGCAAGGAGCACCTGAACGATGGAGGTCAACGCTTCCGGAGTCGTCGCCAGTTCGTCGAGCATCACCGCCGCGCCGGAGTCGACGAAGGCGCGGGCGTTGGCAAGCTGGTGTGATTTGGGCATGGGGATGAGGATGCTGGGCTTGCCGAGAGCGCCCAGCTCCGTCAGCGTCGACAGGCCAGCCCTGGATACGACGAGATCAGCGGCAGCCAGCGCGTCCCGCATCTCGGCCACCAGAAACTCGTAGGGCTTGTAGCGCGAACTGGCGATGGCCGCGTTCACCTGCTTTCCGGAGCCGGAGAGGTGAATAACCTGGCAGTCCTCGACGAGCTTCGGCGCAGCCGCTGCCACCAGCCTGTTCAGGCCCAGCGCGCCGGTGCCACCGCCGGTGACCAGCAGCGTCAGGAGGTTATTTTCCAATCCGAAGAAGCTGCGCGCTGCGTCGACGCTGCCGGAGAGTATCTCAGGGCGCACGGGATTGCCCGTCAGCTTCGTCTTGCCCGCCGGAAAGAACCGCCGCGAGCTCTCGAACGTAACCGTCACGCGCCTGGCGAAAGGGCTGATTATTCTGTTGGCCAGCCCGGGCACAACATCTTGCTGGTGCACCAGCACCGGCGCTCTCAACAGAGACCCGATTACTGCCGGCGGCACGCAGATGAACCCGCCGGCCGTGCAGATGGCCGCCGGGCGGAAATGGCGAACGATCCGGAAGGACTGAAGAAAGCCAACGGGCAGGCGAAACAGATCGAGGAAGTTGTCTACCGACCAGTAGCGGCGCAGCTTGCCGGTCTTGATGCCAACGTAGGGAATGCCAGCACAGGCCACCAGCGCCCGCTCCGGCCCCTTTTCACTGCCGACATACAGAAACTCGACGTCCTGACGCCTATTCCTGATGGCCTCGGCCACGGCGAGCAGGGGCGCGGTGGAACCGCCCGACCCGCCGCCGGCGAAGAGTATGCGCATGGGCTGCTCCCAGGAAAGCCTTCTGCGAGGTAGTATAGCAAACCTTCCTGGGCACCGCCATAAGCACGGCAGGCTAGGTAGTGTACGCCAGATTGCAGCCTAAGCCCAACCCCACCCCGGGGCGGACAGCGGACGTCCGCCCCTACGCTTCTGCCGTAGTCCGTACAGTATCTGCGTTACTCCCCGTACAGCTTCTTGATAAAGCCGCTCTCGTCCAACTCTTTCATCAAGCCATTATCGTAGAAGATCGCGGGATTGGCATCCTGTACCTTGGGGTTTGCCGCTGCGGCCTCGCTCAACACGGCTTTCAACCCCTCGAGGGGCACGTAAGGGACTCGGGGCAAGACTTTGGGCACAAAGGCCTCGTAGGTCTCGTCCAATATGTCTTTGTCCTCGGTCTTGGTATACTCACCAATAACCTTCATCGCAAAGGCCTTCTCTTTCTTGGTCAGCGCGATCCCTTCCACGTAGGCCTTCAAGAAGTTTAGCACCGTCTCGCGGTTGTTCGCAAGGTACTGCTGTCTCACGCTAACGGGCATCTGTATGTACGGTATGGCAAGGGCCGTGATGTCTACGAGCTCGCGCAGGCCGCTCTTCCTCGCCTGGAGAGTTGCCGGAGGTCCGATCACCGCCGCCTGCACTTGGCCCGATTGTAGGGCAGCCAATCTCTCGGGAGGACCTCCCGTTTGTAACAAGGACACGTCTTTTTCAGGATCCAGACCGTGCTTTTGCAGCGCATAGCGCCCGGCTACATTGGGCGTTCCCCCCAAGTTGCCGATCACCACGGTCTTTCCCCTCAGGTCGGAGACCTGCTGTATCTCGGGCCGAGAGTACAAGGACAGAACGATCACATCTGTGCCGCCCGCCACCATGATCAGATCAGAGCCCCCGACGCGAGCGTTGACGATGGCGTCACCCCCTGCCCTCGCCATGGTTATCTCCCCCGCGACCAAGGCCTGGACTATCGTTCCTGTCCCCTGGATGAATCGCAGGTCGATATCGAGGCCGTACTTCTCGAAGAGCCCTTTCTCCTTGGCAACCCACAGCGGGGCCATCGCCCCGGTGAGGGCACTGTAGGCCACGGTCATCTTTACAGGAGGCTTCCTCACCTCTTTTACGGCTTCCTTAGCCGGTTTGGCTTCTTTCGCCTCGGGCTGGGCCTGTTTGGCAGGCGCCGCTTTCTGCGCTTCGGGGGCCGCCGCTTTTGGCGCCGCTGTTGGCGCTGGAGCGGACGGTGCGGCTGGCTGGCTGCAGCCGACCAGGGCTGCAACCAGAAGAGAAAGAACGATCAGCGTGACTAGCTTGCTCCTTGGGCAACTGGATTGTTTCATAGCAACTGGTCTCCTTGTTCGCTAAAATTGACGCATGTATGGCCGTCCGTAGTCTGTAGTGCGGGGGCTTGTCCCCTGCTCGTAGCCTCTCCAATAGCTAGCTTTCGTTCTAGCACGGACAAGCAGGGGACAAGCAGGGGACAAGCCCCTGTACTACGGACTCCAAATCGGCGTTGACCACGAGCAGATGCGCGTGGGGGCGTGATCAATCACGCCTCTACGTCTCAGGCGTCACTCGTACAGCTTCTTGATGAAGCCGCTGTCGTCGAGCTCCTTGACGAAGCTGCTGTCGACAAAGCTTTCGGGCCTGGCGTCCTTTGCCTTGGGGTTTGTTCGCTCCAACTGGCTCAGCTCTGTTTTCACGCCCTCAAGCGTCGGGTATGGGGCGCGCGGCAAGACCTTTGGCACGAAGACCTCGTAGCCCTCTTCGAGCACCTCTTTGTCGGTAGTGTCTGTGTACTTACCCACCACTTTCATGGTGAACTCTTTGTCCTTCTTAGCCACCGCGATGGCCTCGACGAACGCCTTCATGAAGTTGGCCACCGTCTCCCGGTTGTTTGTCAGGTATTGCCTCCTGCCGGTGATCGTGGTCTGGATGTAGGGTATGCCCAGCGCGGTGATGTCCACGAGCTCGCGCAATCCGAGCTTTTTGGCCTGAAGAGTGGTGGGGATGGAGATAACCGCGCCCTGGACGCCGCCCGACATTAGGGCAGCCATTCTCTCCGGTGGATTGCCCGCCTGCAAGAGCGTCACGTCTCTCTCGGGCTCCAGTCCGTATTTGCGCAGCGCGAAGCGAGCCGCAAAGTCGGCGACGGTGCCCATCCTATCCACGGCCATCGCCTTTCCTCTGAGGTCTTCGACGCGTGTGATCTCCGGCCGGCTGTAGAGGTAGAATAGCAGCACGTTGGTCGTGACGCCTATTATCGCCAGGTCGGCGCCCTCCAGGTTGGCGCTGATCACCGGTCCACCTCCGCCTTGGAAGAGGTTCAGCTCGCCCGAAACCATGGACTGCACTATCGTCGGGGCCGACGCGATGTAGGGAATCTCGACGTCGAGGCCGTACTTCTCGAACAGTCCTTTTTCCTTGGCTACCCAGAGAGGAGCCTGCATTACTGCCGGCGCGCTGTAGGCGACCTTCATTTTTACCAGCTTCTTCTCTTCTTTCGCCGCCTCCTTTGCCGGTTTGGCTTCTTTCGCCTCGGGTTTGGCCTCCTTGGCTGGAGCCGTCTTTTGCGCTTCAGTGGCCGCCGCTTTTGGCGCCTGAGTTGGGGCCGGTGTAGGCGGCGCCGGCGGCTGGGCGCAGCCAAGAGCCGTCCAGACCAGCGTGATTGCCGTGATTAGTGCCAGTGTTCCGCGCCTGGACCAGTGACAACTCCTCATCGCGACGTACCTCCCCTATTATTGCTGCCTAGAGAACGACCCTCACTATAAAGAGGCAGGGCGTTCGCCCCTACGTTAACTGCGTCCCCTGCCGATAGCCCTCAAATCGGCATCGACCTTAAGTTGACGCGCAGGGCCAGGAAACCTCGCCCGTACGCGTTTCCATCATGTACCAGACACTACTTAGAGCACGTGTCGGATCGGCAGGCTGGACACCAGGGGCTGTCCATTGTGCTTTTGGACAGCCAGGAACTTGAGCCAGTTTTCGTTGTCCGTCTCAGGGTAGTCGACTCGACGGTGGCTGAGGCCGAACCGGCTCTCTTTGCGTTCCCTCGCCGAAACAAGCACCATCTCCGCGTTGTCGAGTAGGTTCATCACTTCGAGACAGCGCATGAGCTCGTGGGCATCGTCTGCCCTGAGCTCGTCTTCCACCCACTGCCGAAGGCGCCGCAAATGGCTCAGGCCGGCCGCGAGCATGCTTTCCGACCTGTGATGGCCGGCATAGTAATCCATCAGATTCTGGAGCGCAAGCAAGGCTTCCTGCCAGTTTGCACCTGTCTGACGAGATAGCATTCGTTCGTAAAGCGCCTTTCGCTCCGCCACCTTTGCCAGAACGTCCCCAGTAAGCCTGGCATCGTCAAGCTGTTTTGCTTGCTCTGCCGCCACCTCGCCAGCGTGATAGCCCAGGCTGAACGCACCCGGGGATCCTGAGCGAATCATCCCGCCGATACAGTCTCCGGCGACGAACAGCCTTTTCACGGATGACTCGCACTGCACATCGATGTTCACACCGGACCGGCCCCCTTGAACCCTGGCTTCGTAGAAGGCGAACTCGATTCGGTTCCGGTGAAGATCTATTCCCTGCTCCTCCAAATAGGTCAGGAAAGAGCAGTTACCCTCGTTACCGAGAGCCCATTTGATGTAGTCTATGTCTTGGGTGGACGCCGAGGTGCAATCCATGTAGACGGGCCCTCGACCCTGCTGGAGCGCCTGTAGGAAGCCGCCCGTGTTCTCAGCCGAGCGGTCCATTGCAAAACGCGTGCCGGCCTGGCGACTAGCGTCCGCGGCCCCCAACGGCCTGCCCATAGCGTCGACCATCCTTCCACCGGGCGTATACGAGCCACGCCCGCAGCGCTGGAAGTTCTTGGGGCCAGTTTGATGGCTGGTGAACTCCATATTTATCAATTGCGCTCCGGCCCTGTAAGCCATAGCATACCCATCGCCCGCGAGTGTGCCAGGAAAGGCGGTGTTGAAGTACATGCCGGTCGGGTTCTTGTACAGTCGATGCATGCTTCCGGAGGCCAAAACGATGGCCCTGGCGCGAAAGACATAGAGCTCTCCGGTTCGGGTGTCAAAGCCGATGGCGCCGCAGGCCATCCCGTCGTCGACCAGAACCTCGGTCACCATCAGCCGGTTCAAGACCGCAACGGGCCTTCGCCTGACCTCCTGCGTCAGCTTCACCTTCAGGTCTCGCCCCGCGAAGTGCAGAAAATTGGCGATGGGATGGATCTTCTTGACGAGCCTGAAGTTCCCGTCTTCGTCGCGCATGGGGACGCCGAAGCGCTCGAGGTCCAGTATCCTCTTGAAACTGTTGTTGACGATATACAGGGCCAGGTCCTGGTTGAGGAACCCGCCCGCAAACTCGGTGTGGTGGCGCACAAGGTCCTCGACGCTGAGTTGCGGCCCGTGTATCTCCGGGATGTAGGTCCAGCAGTGGTCGACGCCGGTCGCGGCGCATCCGCTGCGCATAGTGTTGCCTTTCTCGGCGACCAGCACGGAAACGCCGCACTCGCTGGCACGGATAGCGGCCATGCAACCAGCAAGACCACCTCCAATGATGAGAACGTCAACATCGACGTTGTTTTGGACCAGGCTGGCCATTGGTATGCACCCCCTCGGGCCTTGATCAATCAAGGCCCCACGGATGGCGGCATCTCGAATCCCTCGGACGACGACGATAGCCCGCTTGGGTGTCCTTCGGCGCCCCGATGCATCGGGGTCGCCGTCAAGCCGCTTGGCAGCAACCCGCCAGAGAAAGGTTTGACGCGAGCACTTTGGTTATGGTAGCTACAAACGCATCGGCAACGGAATGTACAGCTTGATCGCGTCCGTAGGGCAGTCGATGACGCAGGCGCCGCAGTGCCAGCACTCTTCCGGACGCCTGGCTCTGACGACCACATCGTCGGCCGCCAGCGGACCGAAGACATCCTCTGAGCAGATATCCGAGCATACCCCGCACAGCGTGCAGGCTTCGTCGTCAATCACTGGTGGCACTAGTTACCTCCTATTTTGGCCTCCGATGCACCATAATAACAAGGAAGCGCGACAGAGCCAGAGGGCACCGTGCCCTGGGCAAGCGACGCGAAGAAAGTCCAGGAAATAGCGGATCATGGGGTACCGCGAGAACTTGACGATTCGGACATTCACCCAACCGGGCGTGAGTTCATTATAGAAAGGGAAGGTCACCGTGTCAATAACGCATCGCCGCGATTTCTCTGTTTTGCGGGACGCGAACTCTTCGGGCGCACCTGGAATGGTGTATAATGTGCGCCAACAAGCCTATCGCGGCGAAAGCCGGCAAATCGGGCCGATCGCTGGCGGCTGGTACTTGTTCAGACTCTGGTCAAACTGTCACCCTGTCCGAAGGACTCCGGACTCCTTCGGAGAGCG
>JACQUC010000141.1 GCA_016210495.1 Chloroflexota bacterium | reverse complement strand
TGTTGACGAGGATGTCGATGGCGCCAAAGCGATCCAGGACCTGGCGTACCATGGCCTCCACGGCGTCGGGCTGAGTGACGTCGGCGGCGATGGCCACCGCCTTGCCGCCTTCAGTCGCGATTTTTCCCACTGCCTCTTCGCCCTGGGTCAGCTTGCGGTTGGCAACGACGACGGTGGCGCCAGCGCCGGCCAGGCAGGAGCTAATCGCGAAGCCGATGCCTCGGCTGCCACCGGTGACGATGGCCACCTTGCCGCTCAGATCGAAATTGGGCACGCTCATGCTCGACTACCGTCCTTCAGCCTCGGCCAGGTCCGCTTCCTTCAGAACCTGGCGGGCGATGATGAGGCGCTGAATCTGATTGGTGCCCTCGTAGATCTGGTAGCCCTTGGAGTCACGCAAGTAGCGCTCGACCGGATAGTTGTTCGTGTACCCGTAGCTGCCGTGCAGAGACACGGCGTTGCTGGCGGCGCGTGCCGCGACTTCGCTCGCGAAGTACTTCGCCATCGAGGTCTCTTTGGTGTTCTTGATGCCACGGTCTTTCTGGTCGGCGGCGCGCCAGACCAGTAGTCGCGCTGCGTCGGTCTCGGTGACCATATCTGTGATCATTTCCTGAATGAGCTGGAAGTCGCCGATGCGCTGGCCGAACTGGCGTCTTTTCCGGGCAAAGTCGACGCAGGCGTCGACGCAGGCCTGCGCCACGCCGACCGCGCCCGCGGCGACGCCCAACCGACCGTGATCGAGCGCGCCCATGGCCACCTTGAAGCCAGCGCCCTCTTTGCCCAGCAGGGTGCTCTTGTGCACCCGCATGTTGACGAAGTTGCTGATGGCGTGGTCGCTGGCGCGGTGCCCCAGCTCCCACCCTTCCATGCGCTTGCGGTTGAAACCGGGCGTGCTGGTGGGCACGATGAAGGCGCAGATGCCTTTGTGCTTCAAAGAGCGATCCATACTGGCGAAGACGAGGCAAATGTGCGCGTAGTTGCCGAAAGAAGTCCAATGCTTGGTGCCGTTGATGACGAAGTAGTCGCCATCTTTGGTCGCCGTCGTCTCCATGCTGGCGACATCCGATCCGGCATTGGGCTCGGTGAGGCCATAGCAGCCGATGTATTCGCCCGTCGCCAGCTTGGGCAGGAACTCCATCTTTTGTTCCTCGGTCCCCCAATCGTAGATACACATGGAGACGAGCCCCACCTGCACGGCCAGGAAACCGCGCACCGATGAGCAGGCGCGGCTGATTTCCTCGTAGATGTTGGCGACGCTGACGTAGTCATATCCTTTGCCGCCGTACTTGGGCGGTATGGCGCCTGACAGATAGCCCAGCTCGCCCATCTTAGGAATGAGGTTCCAAGGGAACCAGCGCTTCTCGTCCATATCACGAGCTATGGGGGCGATCTCTTTTCTGGCGAACTCGCGTGCGATGGCTTGAACGCGAAGCTGTTCTTCGGTAAGCCGAAAATCCATCTCTATCCTCCGGTAGATTACTCGCTACTTCTTGGTGTAGTCGTAGAAGCCCTGGCCGGTCTTGCGGCCCAGGCGCCCGGCGGCCACCAACTGCTTCAGGAGCGGGCTGGGGCGGAAGTTGTCGCCGTACTCCTTGGCCATGGATTCCGATACCAGCAGCTCGGTGTCCAGACCGATCAGGTCGCAAAGCTCGAGTGGACCCATGGGCCAGTTGTAGGCGAGACGACAGCCCTTGTCGATGTCCTCGACGCTGCCAACGCCCTGCTCCAAGCAGCGAATGCCCTCGCAAATGAAGGCCTGGCCGATGCGGGTGCTGATGAAGCCGGGGTAGTCTTTGGAGACAACGGTTTCCTTGCCCAGGGTCTGGCAGAAAGCCTGAGCCTTGGCAAGGGTCTCGTCAGATGTTTCGAAACCGCGGACGATCTCGACCAGCCTCATAATGGACGCGGGATTGAAGAAGTGTGTGCCAATGACGCGCATCGGGTTTTTCGTGACGGCGGCGATTTGCGTGATCGGCAGGCCAGACGTGTTGCTGGCAAGGAACTCGGCCGACTGGCAGATGGCATCCAGTTGGGTGAAGACCTGCTTCTTGAGGTCGACGTTTTCGAAGACAGCTTCCACGACTACTTCGCACGGCGCCAGCTCCTCCAGGTTCAGGGTGGTGCGGACCTTCCCCAGACAAGCTGTCTTCTGCTCTTCAGTAGCCTTGCCCTTCTGCACGGCGCGTGTCGCCACCCTCTCGATGATGCCGCGTCCTCGCGCGAGTGCCTCCTCGGAGATGTCGCGCACGATCACCTCGGCATCCAGGTTCATAGCCATCACGTAGGCGATCTCGGAGCCCATTAAGCCCGTGCCTACCACACCCAGTTTTCTCATTGACTGACTACTCCTTTCGCGGGCCGCCGTTGACGGGCCCAATGTTCTTCTTGAATTCGAAATCTAACTTCTTGCGAGCATGTCCAGGAAGTTCTGGCCCAGGAAACGCTCCTTGACACCGGGTTTCCAGGTTTCCGATCTGTTACACAACGGACAGTGCCAGTGGTCGAACTCTTCGTAGGCTTTGAGCACGTCTCCTGTATTCAGG
>JACQUC010000149.1 GCA_016210495.1 Chloroflexota bacterium | reverse complement strand
GAAGAGACTACCGGTTATGCAGTGCGAGAACTGTTCCGAATACCTCATCGACGACGCTGTTCTCCGTCGAGTTGACGAGATACTTGCCTTGGTTGATAGCGAGGCCGAGCTCGAGGTCATCAGTTATGCCGCCTGACCCGAACAGGAGCTCTCCGCCCTACTCGGAGGTCGGAAGGTGGACCTGCGCACCAAGGAGGACCTGAGCCGCTACTTCCGCCAGTGTGTTATAGAAGAAGCGGAGGTTCAGTATGCACAAGGATGACACCGTCCGCCTGCGTCACATGCTGGATGCGGCACGCCAGGCCGTGGGCTTTGCGCGAGACAGAGGCCGCGCCGACCTCGACCGCGACCCTATGCTCGTGCTGGCGCTGGTGAAGCTTGTCGAAGAGATACCATTCTAGCGCATCTCCGATGCGCACCTCACAAACGCCTCACACCTCGGTTGACGCAAATGGTATACTACTTGGCGAAGATCTTGACCATTCGGCAGGTCGTCTATGAGACTTATTAAGAACACCGGCAACGACCGCGTGATCGACGAGCTGCGCCAGACGCTTGCGCTGTCGCCATCGCTCGACTTGGCCTCTCCCACGTTTTCCCTGTTTGCCTTCGCAGAGTTGCGTGAGCTGTTGGAGAAACTTGACGTCTGTCGCTTGGTGCTCCCTGCAATCGTTGACCACGAGTCCGGTCTGGCCGGCGCCGAGGCAGACCGTGCCTTTCGCAATCGCCTTCAGCTACGCTGGCTTGCCCGCGAATGTGCCCAATGGATCGAAGCAAAGGTGGAGCTGCGCGGCGCGCCAGCCTTGCTGCCACAATCCATCATCATCGCCGGGAAGCCGGAGTCGGAGCTTCGCCGCGTCATCACCGGCAACTGTGCCTTGACGACCGAGGGCCTGGGCATTACCCCTGGCAACCAGTTCAGTCTCATTCAGTGCTCTGAGAGGCCCGAGGAATCCGCGACTCTGAGCACCTGGTTCACAAGCCTTTGGAGCTCCCTGCCATCTTCCGACCAGCACAAAGCTGCCTTCCTCTCGCGCCTTCAGGAGCTCGCCAATCCGCACGCGCCCTCGCTCATCTACCACCTGATCCTTTACCATATCTTCAAAGAGCGTGGCGACGAGCTCGATGAGGATCGCATCGTCAAATCCGCCACCGGCATCCGCAACACCGTCGTCTGGAAGAAGCTATTCAAGTTCCAGCGGGATGGCGTCGTCGGGGCCATCGACAAGCTTGAGCGTCTGGGCGGCTGCATCATCGCCGACAGCGTCGGACTCGGCAAGACCTTCGAGGCGCTGGCCATTATCAAGTACTACGAGCTTCGCAATGACCGTGTGCTGGTGCTGGTGCCCAAGCGACTCCGCGACAACTGGACGTTGTACAAAGCGAATGACCGACGCAATTTTCTGGCATCCGACCGCTTCAACTACGACGTGCTCAACCACACTGACCTTTCCCGCGACGGCGGTTTTTCAGGCGACGTCGATCTCGCCAATGTCAACTGGGGCAACTACGACCTTGTGGTCATCGACGAGTCGCACAACTTCCGCAACAAGGCGACGCACATTGATCACGAGACCCGTTACGACCGCCTTATGCGACGCATCATCAAGTCAGGCGTTAAGACACGTGTGCTCATGCTCTCCGCCACGCCGGTCAACAACCGTCTTGCGGATCTCAAGAACCAGATCGCCTTCATCACGGAGGCGGATGACACCGCGCTGGATGCCCACGGTATTCCCAGTGTCGAGGCTACAACCCGCCGGGCGCAGATCCAGTTCAATCGCTGGCTTGCCCTGGAAGAAGCCGACCGTGCCCCTGCCAGACTTATGGATATGCTAGGCTTCGACTACTTCAAGCTGCTCGACTTGCTGACTATCGCCCGTTCTCGCAAGCACATCGAAAGGTACTACGGCACTTACGAGACGGGCCGCTTCCCGGAGCGGCTCAAGCCAATCAACATCAAGCCCGACGTCGACCTCGCCGGGGAGTTCCCATCGATCCGCAACATCAACAACGAAAGCCGCCGCCTCACCCTCGCGGCCTACGCCCCTCTGCGCTACGTGCTGCCGCATAAACAGGCGGCCTACGACGCCAAATACAGCACGCTGATCCGTGGCGGTGAGAGCTACTTCCGTCAGGTGGACCGTGAGGAAAGTCTCGTCCACCTCTTGCGGGTGAACGTTCTCAAACGCATGGAGAGTTCGGTTACCTCTTTTGCCCTCACGCTCACTCGCCAACTCGCCGACGTCGAAGCCACCTTGGCCAAGATCGAAGCCCACGCGGAAGCGGTGGAGGAAATCGGCATCGAGGACATGGACATCGACGACCCGGCCTTCGAG